>JBBQIF010000065.1:0-10413 GCA_038324665.1 Bacteroidia bacterium | reverse complement strand
TCCCTATCGTTATTAAGATCATTTGTAAAAACACCATTTTTAGCAAAAGAACCGTCAATCTTACCATCCTGCAAATATCTTCTGACATAAATACTGTATGGGCTGCTTGCATTATCATGCCCATAAACAAGTGTTTTATTATTCTTATCTGTACAAATGCTGTTGGCACTCAGATTTTTTTCCTGAACGAGTCCGTCTAGGCTAAATGTAGAATCCAAATTGCCATTTTGTGCTATTAAATTAGTAGATATTACCAATATAAGAATGGAAACAATTTTATTTTTCATCGTAGTATTTGATTTAAAAAACAAAGTTAAGGGTTTTTGTTTGTTTTACAAAGCAACCGCTGCCTCCTTGCCTCATATACAAGAATGGCTGCAGCAACTGAGACATTCATGCTATCTATTTTGCCCAACATTGGTATTTTAATATTTGTATCAGCAAAATCAATCCATACTTTAGAAACGCCTGAGGATTCAGTACCCATAACAATAGCAGAGGGGCTGGTAAAATCCTGTAAATGATAATCTGTTGCCTTATGCAGATTTGTACAGTATGTTTTTATTTTATTTCTTCTGAGCCATGCCATTGTTTCCATATTATCGGCTAAAGCCAAAGGCACAGTGAATACCGTCCCCAGACTGGAGCGAATGACATTTGGATTAAAGATATCTGTTGGTAGGTGACAGCAAACGACCGCATCGGCATTTACAGCATCAGCAGTTCTTAAAATGGCACCAAGGTTTCCCGGCTTTTCTATACCTTCAATAATGATGACAAGGGGATTTTCTGGTAAAACTATATCAGATAAAGATTTGGTCCTTGTCTTAACAAGAGCAATTATGCCGCCTGTGGTTTCTCTATAACTTATTTTCTCAAACAAATCCTTGCTCAGATCATAAAATTCTATTGCCTCAGATAGGATTTCCAATTTCCTTAACAGGGTTTTGCTTGCAATTTCTTTTAAGAAAAAAACACTTTGAAATTCAATTTTCGCAGCCCTCGCCATTTCAATTTCCTTCTCCCCTTCAATGGCTGTTATGCTAAGTGCCTTCCTTTCCCTTGCTTTCCCAAGGCTCTGCAATAGCTTGAACTTCGGGTTAGCGCTACTCGATATTTCTACGCTGTTTCTGATTACTTGAGGTTTAAAAATGTTTTAACCGACTCACCAAATATTTTGACCTTATCCGCTTCAGAAATGTTCTTGTTTTCCTCAATGAATTTTCCATGCTCTAGATCGCCAAGTGGAAAAGGATAATCCGTGCCATAGCATATTTTATCAGCACCAAATAAATCGAGAAGGTAATCAAAGGATTTTGTATCATGGGTAATACCATCCACCCAAAACTTACCGATGTAATCTTTAGGATTTCTAACATCATTTAAATTTACCAGGTCGGGCCTTACCGCCCAGCCATGAGCTATTCTTCCTAATGTAAAGGGGAAAGAGCCGCCTGCATGGGCAAACATTACCCTCAGTTTTGGAAATTTATCAAAGACGCCACCAAATATCATACTGCAAATAGCCCTACTAGTTTCTGCTGGCATGCCGACTAGCCACGGTAACCAGAATTTCTGGGTGTACTCCTCCCCCATCATTTCCCAAGGATGAACAAATATTGCAATCCCGAGGCTTTCAGCTGCGGCATAAAAAGGCATCAATGAGTCATCATCAAGATTAATTTTATTAATATTAGACCCTATCTGCACTCCCGGTATTCCTAATGTCTTCAGCCTTTCAAGTTCCTTTATTGCCAGGGTAATATCCTGCATAGGCAATGTCCCCAATCCTATAAAATCTTGAGGATAGTCTTCGTGAACCTTTGCAATATGATCGTTCAAAAATGACGCCCACCAGGCAGTATCCTTTGGTTTTGCCCAATAATTAAACAATACCGGCACAGTACAAAGCACCATTTTGTCGACATTGTTAGCTGATTTGTCCCATAAAATAGCATCTGGGTTAAAACAATTTTGCTCCACCGTCCTGAAAAATTTGCCATCATCCCTCATCATATTGGCGGTGTTCGTTTTAGCATTATGATCTAGGTAAATAAAGCCTCCATAACCAAATTTATATTTTAAATCAGGCCATGTCGCTGGCATTATATGGGCATGGCAATCAATTTTCATGTTTGGCAAAAATAAGGAAATTTCTCTCTTTTGAGTTTCTTGAAGCTATGTTAATATACTTTAATATACATTCTGCTTAACAGTTACCTTCAACCTGAAATTGTCGTCAATCCCTGCTATCAGTAAAAAATCGCTATCTTTGCAGTTGTGGTTACATACAATATTCATCACCTTAACAATGGTTTGACTCTTATTCATCATCTTGACCCTAACACCTCCTTATGTGTTACAAATTTGTTGTATAATGTGGGTGCAAGGGACGAAAATCCTCAAAAAACAGGTTTCGCCCATTTATTCGAGCATTTAATGTTTGGCGGTTCAATGAACATTCCTTCATTTGACACCCCTTTGCAAAAAGCGAGCGGCGAGAACAATGCCTTTACCAATAATGATATTACCAATTACTACATTACTTTACCTGCCGAAAATATTGAGACTGCACTTTGGCTGGAGAGCGATAGAATGCTGCGCCTTGATTTTTCCGAAAAGTCGCTATCAACCCAAAAGGGGGTTGTAATAGAAGAATTCAAACAACGTTACCTCAACCACCCATATGGCGATGCCTGGCTGCACTTAAGACCACTTTCCTATACCACCCACCCCTATCAGTGGGCAACTATTGGTAAGGAAATAAGCCATGTTGAAAATGCCGAATTATCTGATGTCGTGGCATTTTTTGAAACCTTTTACAACCCAAGTAATGCAGTTCTTTGCATTGCAGGCAATATTCAATTTGAGAAAGCGATAACGTTGACTGAAAAATGGTTTGGTGATATACCAGCAGGTGCAAGGAACAAGAACAATTACCTAGAAGAACCAATAAATTATCTGAGGAAAGAAAAAACCATTGTAGCCGCTGTTCCACAAAAGGCTATATATATGGCATTTCAAATGGTAGAAAGGAAACATACTTTGTATTATGCCTTTGATTTGTTGAGTGATATACTTTCACGTTCAGATTCATCCAGATTCATAGAGATCCTTGTCAAGGAAAAGGGCCTTTTTAATCAACTTGAAGCTTATGTTACCGGTGATATCGACAAGGGCTTGTTCGTTGTTGAAGGAAAATTAACTGAAAATGTCTCATTTGAAAAGGCAGAAGAGGAAATTATTGGCATTTTTAAGGATATAGCCACAAATGGCTTAAATGATAAGGAATTGAGCAAGGTGAAAAACAAAGCTTTGACAAGCAACCTATTTGGTAAAACATCCGTCTTAAATAAAGCCATGTCGCTTTGTTACGGCTACAATATAGGGAATATCGACCTAGTGAATGAAGAAACCCAAATAATTAAATCTATTACTTCTGAGGATATCAATCAGGTATGTCAAGATTACTTGTTAAAAAACAACCATTTTGTACTTAAATACCACCCTATAAAAAAATGAACAGAACACTTGCCCCAAATATAAAACTAATTTCCGGAATTAACACACATTTTCCTCAAAGTGATACCAATCTATTCAAGATTAAAAGTGAGGATGGTGTTTTTAAATTAGACATTGTTTTTCCTAATGCCGGGCAAGTACAAGGTAAAAATAAATTTGCTATTGGAATGGTACTTAACTTATTAATGAGTGGTAATGAACATCAGTCCTCAGCAAAATTAGCTGAAGAAATAGATGAATTAGGCGGCTTTGTATTTAAGAGTTCCGATTTTTATAGTGCGGGAATCACTGTTTTCGGATTGAATGAGCATATAAGAAAAACCATTAAAATTGTCAAAAAGGCAATAGATGATGTTGCTTTTACAGCTGATGAAATCGCAGTTTACAAACGTAATAGGTTGAGCGAATTAAATATTAATCTAGAAAAAACATCTTATCTGGCATCAAAGGGAATTAATGAATTATTATGTGGTAAGGACCATGATATCAGTTTTCGCACAACAGAAGAAATCATCGATAATACAACAAGGCAAGAGTTAATTGATTTCAAAGCTCAGTATTTTACAAAACCATATTTTATTTTTACTGGTTCAGAGACTTCCAGGATTGAGGATATTTTACTTGAAAATTCTTTAGATATTAATTCATTTAAATATACTGCTCATAAGGATAAAAATCCCGTTAGGAGTACCGAGAATTTAATTATTACAAAAGAATCTGCTCAAAACTCTATCAGATATGGCGCAATTTGGCCAAAAAGAGGACATGAGGACTATTTTAAACTATCCTTACTCAACCTAATTCTTGGTGGTTATTTTGGCTCAAGGTTGATGAAAAATATTAGAGAAGATAAAGGGTTAACATACGGTATCCACAGTTCTCTTACGCCATATAACGATTTTAGTTTATTTAAGATTTCCTGTGAATACAATTCTCAAAATACAGAACTTCTTAAATATGAAATAGTTAATGAGATAGACAGGCTTAATAATGAGCTAATTGGTGAGGAAGAGTTAACTGTTGCTAAAAATTATCTTTTGGGTGCCATGCTCAGGAGTTTTGATGGAGCCTTTCCAATCAGTGAGAAATTCAAGCTTTTCAAGGATTCAAATTTAACTGAGGACTATTATGAGCAATACTTTAAGGCAATAAACAGCATTAATGCTGATGACATAAAAACAGTCTCAAACAATTATCTAAAAGAAAATACGTTAACGTATTGTATAGCAGGTGTATAAAAAGCTCAGACATATTGCCATTTTTTGTTTCCTTTTAATGATAAGGTATCACGCTTTTGCAGTGGAAGGAAAACCCACCATTAGAAGGGCCTGCTTAGATTATACTGATTCTACCATTACCCTATTATGGTTCCAACCCACAGATAATTGCAATTCTTTCACCTGGTTTAGTGTTTATGGGCGCGAAAGTCCACTAAGCCTCTATAAGCACATGGGCCGCTATACAAACTTTGCACTAAATTCAGTACAATTTAAGATACCAAATCTTAAGGATTGGGAGTTTTATATTGTTTATTCTAAGGCCTGCAATGGAACTGACAGTATTTTCAGTGACACACTTATGATTGATAATCAATTACCGGCTAATAGTATAATTGATTCCGTAAGCGTAGATTTAACAACCCAGCAAACCCACATTGGTTGGAAACAAAACCCTAGCAAGGATGTAAAGGGATATAAACTTTATTACTTTACCGCCAATACAAATATTATCATCGACAATACGACCAATACATCTTCTGTGGATATTGATCCTTCCAGAAAACCAACAAAAGCACCCTTCTCCTACAAGGTGGCTGCTTATGATAGTTGCAACAATACTTCCCTCATAAGTAGTGAGCATACCACTATTTTCTTAAATAGCACTTATGACCAATGTAAGAAAACCATTGATCTAAGTTGGACTCCATACTTGGGGTGGGCTGTTCAATCCTATAATATTTACCTAAGTATTAATGGGGGTTCTTACCAATTTATTGGGAATGTTATTTCAAATATAAGTAAGTTTACCTATAATTTTTCTAATTTTGGAGATCAGTATTGCTTCTATCTCAGGGCTTTAAAGCAGGGTGAAAACATTACTTCTACCTCAAATATCACTTGTATAAGCTCTAATTCGCTTATTCAAACCAGTAATTCATACATTGCTAAGGTATCTGTACAACAAGACGCAGTTGAATTAACTTTTGTTACCCAAGTAGGAACATCTATGGAGAAAATAAATATTTATAAGGAAGAAGACAATAAAGGTTTTTTGCTATGGCAAACTGTAAATTTTACTGGAGGAACAATTGAATTGATAGATAAACAGGTGAAAGTTCATTCCAAAAACTACAGTTATTATTTCACTACCGAGGGTATTTGTAACCTTGTTTTTGATACTTCTCAAGTTTGTAAGACCATATTATTAAAGCTGGATATGATTGCTGCCGGTAACCAAAATTTGAACTGGAGTACCTATTCTCAGTTTAAAAAGAACACGGAAAAACAGGAACTTCTGCTCATAAACAGCCCTAATTCTAATAAAAGTTCCCCGTGGAACATGGTTAACACTTTTCCTCCATCTGTTGTATTTGCCAATGATTTGTCCAATTTTAGTGCCTCGATGCAGCAATTGTGCTATTGTTTAAGAGCTATTGAAAACCCTACTAACCAGTTTTATAGACGGCAAGATACAAGTTATAGCAATATTGAATGTGCAACAGCAGACCCCATTGTATATTTTCCCAATGCGATTCAAATAAGTGGATTTAACACGGCTTTCTTTCCAGAAGGTGTGTTTTTAGATTTCGATAAAAGTTCGTTTCAAGTATTTAACAGATGGGGGCAACTAGTCTACGAAACACATGATATAAGAAAAGGCTGGGATGGTAAAATCCAAAATGGGGATTACATTGAAGAGGAAGTATATGCTTATAGGGCAATTATAATAGGTATTAATGGTAAACAATTAATTTTTGATGGCACAGTTACAGTCCTTAAATAAACTTTCTTTTCACGGCAACAGGTCTATTCTTAAAGGAAAAATCAAGTTAATTTCTTCGCTTTTAAGACAAATATTAAGCGACCATAGCTTACATCTGGACAGTTTGGAGATTAATCTAATTGATGATGCTGCACTTTTAAAGATAAACCAGGATACGCTTAAGCATGATTATTATACAGATATTATTACTTTTGACTATTCTCAGGGAGCAATTATAACAGGCGATATTTATATAAGTATAGATAGGGTAATAGAAAACGCCAAAACATATAAAACAACTTCACATAACGAATTGTTAAGGGTTATTATACATGGTGTATTGCATCTCTCTGGATATAAAGATAAGGGTAAGCTTCATAGAGCTAAAATGACAGAAATGGAAAATAAATACTTAGCTGTATTTTACAGTAATGGTTTTAGGGTTTTAAAATAATTAGAAAAGTAAAAACGTTCCCCGTGGAACATTAAAAATGTATTTAGAAAAATATGATATAATAGTTGTTGGCGCCGGTCATGCCGGATGTGAGGCAGCAAATGCAGCAGCAACTATGGGCTCAAAGGTGCTATTAGTTACCATGAATATGGAAACAATTGCCAAAATGAGCTGCAATCCCGCAATGGGGGGCGTTGCAAAAGGACAAATAATTCGTGAGATTGATGCCCTTGGGGGCATGTCTGGAATTATTACTGACAAGACGATGTTGCAATTTAGGATGCTAAATAGATCCAAGGGAGCAGCTATGTGGAGCCCAAGAGCTCAATCAGACAGAATGCGCTTTTCTGAAGAATGGAGACTGGCTTTAGAGTCAAATCAAAATGTTGATTTTCTTCAAGACAATGTCATCTCTGTTATTTTTGAAAACAATAAGGCAACAGGCGTTTTAACCAGCCTGGGGTATAAAATAAATTGTCTGTCAGTTATTCTCACGAGTGGTACTTTTCTCAACGGATTAATCCATATTGGCTCTAAAAATTTTGGTGGTGGTAGAATGGCAGAAACAAATAGTGTGGGAATCACTGCTTGTTTAGAAAAAGTGGGTTTTGAATCTGGCAGAATGAAAACCGGCACACCGCCAAGGGTAGATGGCAGAAGTCTTGATTACACAAAAATGGATAGGCAGGAAGGCGATACTGAAGGTAATAAGTTTTCCTTCTCAAGCGAAACTACTGGACTTAAAGATCAATTGCCTTGCTATATTACTTATACTAACGAAAAGGTACATGAAATGCTAAGGGAAGGGTTTGAACAATCTCCCATGTTTAACGGAAGCATCAAAGGTTTAGGTCCAAGGTATTGTCCATCTATCGAAGACAAAATCAATCGTTTTGCTGAACGAGATAGGCACCAAATATTTGTTGAACCGGAAGGTTGGAAAACAATTGAAATGTACATTAACGGTTTTTCAACTTCTTTGCCAGAAGATATTCAGTATAAGGCCATTAAGTTAATTCCGGGCTTCAAGAATGCCAAGATATTCCGTCCAGGTTATGCCATCGAGTACGATTATTTTCCACCTACCCAGTTGAAACAAACCCTGGAAACTAAATTGATTGATAACCTATACTTTGCCGGCCAAATTAATGGCACCACAGGTTACGAGGAGGCTGCATGTCAGGGTTTGATGGCGGGAATTAATGCCCATTTAAAAAACACAAACCAGACCGAATTTGTCCTTTCTCGTTCTGAAGCATACATAGGTGTCTTAATAGATGATTTAATAAATAAGGGAACAGATGAGCCTTATAGAATGTTTACATCAAGGGCAGAATTCAGGATCCTATTAAGACAAGATAATGCTGACGCAAGATTAACAAGAAAAGGAAACGCCATAGGTTTGGCAAGTCAAAAAAGAGTTCAGGAACTTGAAGTGAAAGAACAGAAAATTGATTCTCTAAAATCTTTTATAGAAAACTACTCTGCAGAACCAAATCAAATTAATGAAAAATTATTAACTTTGGGTACAACTGAAATAACACAAAAAACTAAATTTGACAAAATCCTTACGAGGCCACAAACAAATATTATGAATTTCCTAGAAATCATCCCAGAATTGAGTAGGGAAAAGGATATCCTTGAACAAGTTGAAATTATGATTAAATACCAAGGCTATATAGATAAGGAAAAATTATTGGCAGAGAAATTGATACGTCTTGACAAGATGCAGATCAGAAACGATTTCGATTATCAATCAATCAATTCACTTTCTAAAGAAAGCAGGGAAAAGCTGAGCAAACAGCGTCCTGAAAGTATTGGACAAGCCTCGAGAATCAGTGGGGTGTCTCCCGCTGATGTTTCAATCTTATTGGTTCACTTAGGAAGATGAGATATCTAAAGCTCATTTTTATACTATTGCTCTCCAGTTATGGATGCGCCAACATGGTAACGCCGACTGGTGGCAAAAAAGATGAAAAAATACCCGAACTTTTAAAATCAAATCTAAAAAAAACAAATTTTAGAGAAAATGTGATCAGGCTACAATTTAACGAAAACATAACCCTTGAAAATGCATCAAGCACTGTAACTATTCAACCAAAACATACCACCTTTAACATAACTACCATCGGCAAGGTTATTAAAATAACTTTTGATAGCTCATTAAAAAAAAATACCACCTATATACTGCAGATTGACAAAAGTATTCGTGACGTACATGAGGGCAACACCTATTCATTATCCTATATTTTCTCAACAGGAGAACAATTAGATACAAATTTCATCCAATACAGGATTGAAAACCTCAATAATAATAACATTAAAATAGGCTTGACAACGCAATCAGTTGATACATTATCAAAACTTAAGTTTGATTATCTCTATAATATAAGTCAAGAAAAGATTCTAATCCAAGGATTGAACCATATGCCATATAAGGCATGGATATTTACTGATAAAAATAATGATAATGTGCCTGATGAGTATTCCCCAGTTTATTATGACTCCATTCATCTCAATCAATCCAAATCAATAACGCTCAATAATTGGGTAGATTCAAGGAATTTAAAAGTCATAAAATACAAATTCTTTACTAAAATATTTAAGCAAATAAACGATGTGAAAACTTATAATGAAGATCATATTATTTATATCGATCAGGATTCAGCATTATTTTATCACTATAACGGCGACTCCTTACCAGCACTGAATTATACTGTGGAGTTAAATAATAAATTAAATAACCGCATACAAGGCATACATACCAATAAAGACTATGTAGTTGTAATAGATAAATGTGGTATAAAGAATTTGAAAATTATTGATAAAATAAGTTACTTAGAGGATGAAAATTATTTTTATATTAATTCAAGAACTAAAATAGACTCAATCAATTTTAAAATCTCAATTCTAAATGATTCTATAAGTTTTTATAGCAGCATAAAACAGTACAATGAATCTAATACGCTAGGCACTTTAAAAATTAATAAAAACATAAAATACGACCAGATTATCATGGTTATTTATAAGGATAAAAAAAGGCTTAGCGTAAAAAAAATAAGCCTTAAAACCGATCATGTTTTTTATATGGATCCAGGTGCTTATACGTTGGAATTTTATAATACAAATTTATTTAAAAATTTATCATTTGATTTTAATAATCTAACACGCGCAAATGATTCTTTTATCAAAAAGGAAATTACATTAAAACCTAATTGGGACGAGGTTTTACAGCTTATTTTTCCATAAAGAAATTAACAAAGTTAACAACACCTGTAGTTGTAAATTCTCCATAACTTATGTCTTCAAATAAATATTAAAAACTGTACTAATAACTCTGTTTTTTTATGGATAAAAATAGAATAAAATCAATGTTTTAATCAATCTCTTTATTAACTCGATTTTGAGTTAACACCTCTGTTAATATGTTAATATTAGAACAATGAATAAGTAGT
>JBBQIF010000064.1:0-10565 GCA_038324665.1 Bacteroidia bacterium | reverse complement strand
CCTGTCCCAGATACTTAATACATCGCCATAATTCTTATTGGTATAAGGCAATTCATGGTGATGATGCACATGATGTAAATTTGGAGTTATAAAAACTAATCCAATAATATCGTTAAACCTTTTAGGAAATCTGAAATTAGAATGGGATAAAACATTCGATACTACCTGGATGGCTTGCCTTAGCATCAGCATCCAGTATTCTGTTCCTGTCAAATAAATAAAAATTACAAGGAAAGTGAGCCTAGTAAATGTTTCCAATGGATGCTCCCTCAGGGTGGTAGTTACATCCACTACTTGGTCGCTATGATGCACCACGTGCATCATCCAAAGCCTTCTGAATTTATGCATGGCCAAATGATAGACATACTCAAGGAAATCCAATGCAACAAATACAATAAAGCACTGTAAGGCTATAGAATCGTACCTGGCACTAAATTTAAGATGGATGAGCCCGGAATTCCCGTTTAAATTGAAATCTGTGGCCTTTAATATAATTAAACCAAGGATGATTTGGACAGGAACAGCGGCGAATGAGAACAGGCCATTGACTGTGAAATGTTTCCATTTCCCGTAATTCTTAATAACGAACCTAAATTTTTCAATATACCAAAAAATCATTAGGCTAAATATTAATATCAAAAGCCGATGTAGATCCGGCATGTTAGTGAAGTATTCTTTGATAAGTAACATAGATTATATAAATAAGTTATGAAAATATTTGCTCCCTAAGAGTAAAGCAATAGAGATGCCAATATAAATTATTCCCAATGAAATATTGATTCGCTTTAATACGTAATTGTTTAAATGAGGCTGGATTTTTTTACATAAAAAGGCAAGGGAGATCATTAGCACGGCTATTGTAATAAGCGAGGAAAGGTAAAATAACAGATGCTGGAGGGTGTTATACATAATTATCTTCGAATTGACCCCTATCCAAACAAATATATTTGAAGGATTAAGGACATCCATAATAAACCCATTCATAAAAAATAGAAAAATGCCATTTTTAGATATTTTCATCACTCTTTCCCTTTCATAATTACTTTTAACGATTGAAACTATTCCCATGGCAAATAAAAGCACGGAAATAAATATTTGTATAATCGCATAGTTTTGTCTGATAAAATCATGGATTATTTCAACAAAAAAATAAGTTGCGTTGATTAATACCATATCCGCCAAGATTACCCCATAAGCTATAGCTAATGCAAATTTTATACCTTTATTGACCCCTGCCTGAATAAGGAAAAAAAAGACTGGACCCACAGCCAGGCAAAATGGAATTCCAAAAAGTACGCCATAAATAAAGGATTTCAAGTAATCTATAAAAATTAATGCTAGGAACATATTATTAGGCAAGTTTAAACTTAAATTTTGAATTAATTTTGAATTTTATCTTGTCCTTAAGGCAAACAATGGAATGCAAGCACCAATTCCCATAAATGGGATACATTTCTGTAGAATTATTCCGCAATATGAATAGTGCAATTTATTTGTCAAACTGTAAAAATCTTAACTAGAATAATGCTCAACGCTTGTATTGCAATAATTATTTTACAAAAAAATGAATGGTACGGGTTTATGATTGGGGATGGTAAATTAGTGAATTACCGGCCCGAATGTATAGCGGAATGTTATTACCTGATAATAGTTACAGAACATGCCTTTATTACACCTAATTATCAGTTTGTTATTAACCCTGCATATAACATGGACAGGGGGCCTGTGCATGTTTTCTCGATGCGCCTGCATTTTGAATTTTAACTTATACAAAAAGGTCCACCTCTATAGTTATTTATTTTTCTTCAGGTAATTCAATCGCATTAGGCTTGGCAATACAAGCAACAACATTGGCAAACCAACTATGAATCCCCCTATTACCGCAACCGCTAGAGGTTGCTGCATTTGTGCACCGAGGCCAATTCCCAACCCTAAAGGCATCAAGGCCAGTATGGCACCAAAGGCAGTCATTAGTTTTGGTCTTATCCGCTGGGCAATGGCATGATTTATCGCTTCATCCACATGACCGTTTTCCTTCATATTTGCCCTGTATTGGTTGACAGTAAAAATCGCATTTTCTGCAATGATACCAACTATCATGATGATACCGGTATAACTACTCACATTCAGAGGAATTCCCACAAAATAAAGAGCGAGTATGCAACCGCTTATCCCCATTAATGAAATGAATAGAATGATTAAAGCAACCATCCATTCTTTAAATAGGAACATCAGGACTCCAAATACAAATAGGGCTGCCATGGCAAGGATGAGCAGCAATTCAGAAAACGACCTTTGTTGCTCTGCATAAGCACCCCCATACACGATGCTATACCCATGCGGTAATGGAAGTTGTGCATTAAGTGTTGTCTTTATCTCACTTATCGCACTACCAAGGTCCCTGTTATCGAGCCTAGCCGTTACTGCAATGACAGATTTAAGGTCTTCTCTTCGTTGTTCAACTTCACCAGGGGTTATAGAATAGGTGCAGAAAAAGGACAAAGGTCTCGTAGAACCATCAGGAAGAAAGATTAACTGCTTATTGAGCTTTGCAAGACCATTATTATCATAATCTGCGAAGCGCAGGAGTATGCGGCGCATCTGCTCACCATCTTGCAATTGTCCAATTTGTATTCCTCCTGTCATAGCTGCCTGGGCTGGCGAAGGCGTGGGCATATTGGCATTCATTCCAAGAGGTACACCACCGGTATAGGTAGTAAGCTGCATCTGGAAATCTGTAAGTGTAATTTTGTACTGGTTGAGCTTCTCTTGATCGGGGGTAAATACCAAAACAGGACCGGCAGTAACAAGTCCATTATTGACATCGGCAATTCCTCTAATACTTTGAACAATGGCCTCAGCCTTTGCAGACAAAGCTCGCAAAGTATTATAATCATCACCGAATATTTTTATCTCAATTGGTTTGGCTGTGCTCATAAGATCACCAAGCAAGTCCGAGATTCTTTGCCCAAAGGAAATGTCCATAACAGGAACTGATGTCGCTATCTCGTTACGCAGATCCGAAATGACTTCGAATGTATTGCGCTTCCTATCCTTTTTCAGTTGAATTAGGTAATCACCCTCGGTTGGTTGTATCGACCTGAAAGACATCGCTGTTCCAGTGCGCCTTGAATAGGTTTCAACATCAGGGTGTTTCAGAATTAACTTTTCCATTTCCCTGCAAAGTCTATCTGTTTCCTGTAGGTCCGTGCCAGGTGGTGAAAAATAATCAAGCACTATAGATCCTTCATCAAGGTCGGGCAAAAAACCTGTTTCAAGTTTTTGTGAAGCAAACCATGCGGAAAAGCCTAATAAAAAGATAAGGCCAAATGAAATAGCTGGCTTCTTAAAGCACCAGGTAAGCCAACGCAGTTTACCGGTAGCCTTTTTTACATCATGTTGATGGGGCTTTAACGTTGACCTGTACCCTATTATTAGGTGTAAAACAGGTAGAAGGAGCCAGGTGACAAGGAATGAGCAGATCATCGTTATCTGCATGGTGTCGGACAGTTCCCTGAAAAAAGCGCCTGCCATGCCGCTCATCAGTCTAAAAGGAAAATGAATTACTATAGTGGCAAGGGAAGACCCTATCATAGCTGGAAATAAATTCTTAATTGATTCCGATACCACGTTGTATTTGCTTTTTTCAGGAGCCTCTTCGTGACCACGGTATATTTGTTCAATAATGACAATGGCATCGTCAATTATTAAACCGATTGAGGCAGCGATTGCTCCAAGGGACATGATATTTATTGTAATGCCAACAATATTCAAAACCAGCATTGTGAATGCCAAGGTAACAGGAATGGTGAAGATTACGACTAAGCTTGCTCTCCATGAACGCAGGAAAACGATCATGACGATTATGGCCAAGAACAAACCTTCATAAATTGTCTTAACCACACTGTGAATGCTGTCGCCGACAAATGCGCTTTGGTTATAATATGGTTTCAGCACATACCCTTTAGGCAGTGATTTTTGGATTCGGCTAACAGCAACTTCCGCACTTTTAGAAAAATCAAGAAGGTTCACTCCGGGCTGCTTTACAAGGTCTATCAATACGGCACTTCCTCCGTTCGAATTAATCTTGATAAACTCCTGCTGCTCTTGTATCTCAATTCTAGCGATATCCTTCACCTTAATAATCCGGTTGCCATCATTTTTAATAATAAGGTTTTCTAACTCATAAACATCCTTCACTCTGGTATCGGTAAGGGTTAGGTAAAGCCTACTGTAATCGGACATATACCCATTAGAAAGAACAAAATTATTATTGTTAAATGCAGCTACAATACTTGCAGGCGTCAACCCTAACGAAGACATTTTAATGGGGTCGGGTATCACAACAAAATCCTTTGCCTTTCCTCCCCTCACAATCACATTCGATATTCCCTTTATGCGAGAAAGTGCCGGCCTAATCACTAGATTAGCCTCATCTCGCAATGCAACTTGGCTGTGAGTTTCGCTCTCTAGTGTAAGTCCATAAACAGGAAATACAGATTGGTTCATTGCTTCCGCAGTTATATTTACACCTGGGGGAAGGAAATTTTTGATCTCGTTAATGCGACTTTCCAGTTGGGTCTTGAGATTGTATATATCAAGACCCCATTCAAAATAGATGTCAATAGTTGTGGCACCTCGGCTCGTATTGGATTTTACAATAGTTGCGCCTTTCACTTTTTTAACAGCACTTTCCAGTGGCTTGGTTACCATAATCATCATCCTGTCTATTGGCATCTGACCGGCGTCTGCAATTACTGTTATTCTTGGAAATAATACCTCCGGAAACAGGTTGGTTTGCATCCTTGCATAGGAGTATATTCCAGCCATCAATAATAACAAGCCTATAAAAAGTATTGGCTTTGAGAATAACTGGTAAGTGTTACTTTTTCTCATTTTGAAATCCTGATAAATGCGGTGTCCGGTAATCCGTAATTGCCTACACTTATAATTTTGTCATTAGGATCAAATTTCGGTTCAAGAATTTCGGTGCTTATTTCATTCTTATTTCCTGCAATAACAGTTATTTTAACTGCGATTGAATCGTTGATCAATTTCATTACCCAGAATTGTTTCATCATTTCATCGCTCAAGACGCAAGATTTAGGCAATACCTGCTTATCGCCCCCCTCATTCTTTTTAACTGATACCTTGACGATCATACCTTCAGGTAGAAATAAGGTCTCAGAGGTTTTTGCTAGGATTGTTTGGGTCTGAGCAATTGCGTTCATTGATGTCAAGGATCTGGTGAATTTTGCATCATGCTTTGAATTATCCGGTAATAAAATATTGCAGACTGTCCCTAGTTTTGTAAATGCAGTGAATTCATAAGGCACATTTACCTGAAAGGCAAGGTCACCGCTTTCGGCTATGGTACATAGGAGGGTGCCTTCTAAAACATAATCACCTGGCTGCTGCTTATCCAAAGTAGTTATTACGCCTGATGCAGAAGCTTTTATCTTTATCAGTCCGAAACTGGCAAGAGAACTATCGAGTTTTGAAATATTGCCACCCAGCGATCTTCTTTCTTTTGACTCAAGTTCATAAAGTACCATCCCTTTAGTTACTGCATCTCCAAGTTTTATATACACCTTGGTGACAAATGCGGGAATTGTTGCCGTCACAAGACTTCGCTTTAGGTAAATTGTAGTTGCAGAGAGTGACAGCTCATCATCGATGCTACCATATTTAACACTAACAACCTCAACAGGTGTTTTCGGATTAGCATTTCCTCCTTCCTCTATTTCCTTAGGCGCAGTCTTACAGGCCATAAAAAATGCAAGGCCTGCTATTAAGTAAGTTGATTTTTTCATTTCTTATTTGTTACCAATTCCAGTAATTATAGGTATTTATTAAAAGTTGCTTTTGCGAAAGCAATAAAGTATTGTCTCTTTGAAAAGTTGCAATACTCTTGAGCGTGGACAAGTAGATAACTATGGACAATTGACCCGTTAATATCTCATTCTTATATAGGCCGAGTAGATTTTCATAATCTATTAGTTGCTGCTCAGAAATGGCTATCCTTTCATTCATCGATGATATCTCACTGAGCGCTTTATTCTTTCGAATATTGTTCTGGAGTTTGAAATTTTCCTCATAAGCCGATACGGACTTTAAGAGCACATCTGCCTTATTTCGATTGATCTCTTTTTGTCCGCCATCATAAAAGTTATAGGTAAAGCTTAGACCTGCATTCATACCAAAGCGATTGGGAATGGTAGGTGCATATACCGCATTTAGTCCTGTATTGGCGAATGCAAATAATTGGGGCCGGTATTTTAATTCAAAATTATCCTTCATAGCTAAAATATTCATACTGTCAAGTTTATATTTTTTCAGAAAAAGTGAATTACTTGCGTCAAGGGAAACAGAAAGATCAGTTGGCTTTAACACCTTAATTGCGGTGTCATTGATACCGCAAAGGATATTAAGATCCATGAGGTCGCGGCGGTAAGTAGAGCTTAATGTGGATATCTGCAGGAGGAAATTCCTGCGCTCTATGTCAAGTAATGTAAGGTCGGAACGCTTGTAAATACTGCTTTCAACTAATATTGTAACAATACCCTTTTGCTCCGAAATAAGGTAGAGCATTGCTTTTACATAGTCGATCTGTTTAAAATCCTGAAGACATAAGATATACTGATCTGTCACTACCTTTTCTATATCATGCCCAGAGATTTTAGCACTATTCAGACTGATTTCAGAGCTTATATTCACCTGGTTAGTAGCAACTTTAAGTTTTTTGCCATTAAAAAGTGGCTGGGAAATATTGAGCATTGCCATGTACTGTCCATTGTTAGTGGAGGCTATATCATATCCGTAATATTTATCTGCATTGGCGGCATTTCCCTCAAATCTTGCTTTACCATTATCCAGATTAATGATTGGTGCGAAAATATAACCAGCGGTAATCCCAATTTGTGGTTTGGTATAAAAAGCCCTGAGTCTATCAGCTTCAAATTGCATTACTTTGCTCAAATTATTATTATCAATTATCAGAGGACTATTTGCTTTTGCCTTGCCAATATAATAATCAAGGTCAGTTTGAGCTTGGCATTCCAGCATTGCCAGAACTAAAAATCCGATGAATAATATTTGTTTCATAATTAATTGAAAATAAAAACCCCGCCTTTCGGCAGGGTTCCCAGATTTTAAGTGTTAGTCCTTT
This sequence comes from Bacteroidia bacterium, assembly GCA_038324665.1. GTDB lineage: Bacteria > Bacteroidota > Bacteroidia > NS11-12g > UBA955 > JABMMZ01. The sequence continues at coordinate 3,397 of JBBQIF010000064.1, read as the reverse complement.
GATTCCTTAATGAATTTACCATTGTTGTCAAAGATCAAATCCTTTCCTTTAATCTCTACTTCATACGTAACAACACCTTTGGAATCAGTTATTTTTGCAGCTTCTTTAGCTTTTTGCCCGCCATAGTTGGTTTTCACATATTCCAACACACCCGATGGCAATTGGCTAAGTTCAATTTCAACTTCTGATTCGAGAATCTTACCATTCACATCCATCAATACAGAATTGTCAACCTCATTCAGGTCAAAATTAACTTCGTAATTACCCTTTTCCTTTTCCCATTTCACTTCCTTTGCTTGGGGATATTGTTTTTGAAATGCGCTTTTTACAATCGCCGGAACATCCGCTTCTTTGATTTTTTGAGCGTTGGCGCAGGATGCTATCAATCCTATGGCCAGCATTAAAATTATTTTATTCATTTTATTTTAAATTATAATACAAAATTGCAATGTGATTTAGAAGAAATCCTGAATTTTTAAAATAAATATCAAAAGTATGGCCGCTATTTGCTTTGTATTATCTGATTATATTGTGATTAATATCAGTAATTTTTTTTGAAACCACAGTTAATTTTTTCATCTTTGAACCGATGAAACATTCTTTATCCATTTTATGCCTTGTTATTTGTGTAGCATTTTATAATTGTAAACCAAAGCAAAAGGTAACTATCGGCACCCCTCAAATTGTCAACTATTTACCTTATAAAGGTTCGGTCACTAAAATAAATGACCTCGTTCATACTAAGCTTGACCTGGAGCCTGATTTTGAGAAAAAAGAACTAAAAGGAACAGCAACAATTACCCTCAGACCTCACTTTTACCCGACCGATTCATTAACATTGAACGCAAAATATATGCGAATAGTGGGTGTTTTTCCCTTGGCGAAACCTGTTATTATCAATGGGAAAGAACAATTTGTGGAACAACCAGGTTTAAAATATACTTATGATTCATTATTCTTAAGAATAAAATTGGACAGAACTTACAAAAAAGAGGAAACTTATACCATAATCATTAACTATATAGCCCAACCTGAAAAATGCAAGAGTGAAGGTGGCTCAGCAATAAAGGAAGACAAAGGCATGTATTTTATCAATACTGATGGAAAAGAAAAGGACAAGCCTGTGCAAATTTGGACACAAGGCGAAACAGAGGCAGCCAGTTGTTGGTTTCCTACAATCGATGCGCCTAATCAGAAAACAACTGAAGAAATTATTGTAACTGTACCTAATGAATACAGAACCATTTCAAATGGATTGCTCGTTAAATCTGAAAAAGTAGGCGATAAGAAACGAAAAGACCATTGGAAACAGGACAAACCACATGCGCCTTACCTATTTGCCTTAATAATTGGAGATTTTATAGAAACGAAAGATAAATGGCGTGACAAAAACGTAAATTATTATATGGAACCTGCTTATGCCCCTTATGCAAAAACCGTTTTTGGCAATACCCCGAAAATGCTCGAGTTTTATAGCACCATTTTGAATTATCCTTATGCTTGGGATAAATTTGACCAGGTAGTGGTGCGAGATTTTGTGAGTGGGGCTATGGAAAACACAGGTTGCGTCGTTCATTTTGATAAACTTAACCATACCAACAGGGAACACCTTGACAATACCTATGAAGATATCATTGCCCATGAATTGTTCCATCACTGGTTCGGCGACCTCGTTACCTGCGAAAGCTGGAGCAATATCCCATTGAACGAGTCTTTTGCAACCTACGGTGAATACTTATGGAATGAACACATGTATGGAAGGAGTCAGGCCGATTTAAAATTCAACGAATACCTTACCTATTATTTTGATGAGGCGGAAACCAAGCAAGTAGAAATGATTCGCTACCACTACGACAAAAGGGATGACCTTTTCGACCGCCACAGTTATCAAAAAGGTGGGGCTATTTTACACATGCTGCGTAAATATGTAGGTGATGAGGCTTTCTTTAAATCATTGAATATTTACCTAACTAAAAATGCTTTTAAAACTGCTGAAATAAATGATTTAAGAATGACTTTTGAAGAAGTAACTGGTGAGGATCTCAATTGGTTTTTCAACCAATGGTTTATGGAGGCAGGGCATCCATCCCTTGCTGTTAAACACCAAGTATATAATGGAAGCGGTGAAATATACGGCATTACCATCATCCAGAATGGAGAGAAAATATACAAATTACCAGTGGATATAGATGTTTATACCAATAAGGGAATCGAACGTCACAGGATTATGATTGAAAAAGATTCACAAACTTTCGGTTTTACATGCTCTACCAAACCAATAACCGTTGTATTCGATGCGGAGCATCAGCTACTGTCAGAAATAAAAGAAACTAAAAGTATCCAAGCTTGGGAATCACAATTAAAATATGCGAATCTTTCCGCACACAAGATTAATGCCTTAACAGAATTGAATAAGATTCAGAACGATAAATCGCAAAAGATAATTTACAATAAGAAATATCTGACAGATTCATTCTGGAAATTAAGGCAGTTGGCATTAAAAAATTTATCGGGAATGGAATTAACGGATGAAGAACTTAAGCCTTTATTGCCGATAATAGAAGAAATTTCTACTGAAGATCCTAAATCAGATGTGAGAATAGCCACCGTTGATTTTTTAGAAACAAAAAAAGATGAGTATAGACTAGAAAAAATGCTTTCCGACTCTTCTTATGGTGTTGTTAGTGCTGCCTTGCAGGCTCTTGGCAGTATTAATAAAGAATCCGCCTATTTATTTTCCAACAGGAACAGAGAGGAAAAAAACAGTACCATGCAGGGAATAGTTTTTTACACATTAGGCAGGTATAGCATGAAGGATGAAATAGAATTTTTTATTAATCATATTAAAAATGGCAATAAAGCCACTGTAGAAAATGCCACAACTGGCCTTATCTATTTCCTGGTATTAAACCAGACAGACAAATTAGATGATGCACTCAAAAGCCTCGATTTACTCGTAGCTGATCCATTATTCAAGGATAAAGCTATAAAAACGATGAAGTCACTCAGAACAACATACTCCACACAACTTTACTATTTGAATCTATATAAAGATATTGACAAGGATAACAAATCTATATATGAGAAAAGAATTAAAGAAGTGAATGTATTGAAAAAGAAAGTTGAGGTCTATTTATTAAAAAACGGTGAACCTTTGACCGATTAATAACTGGTCATTTATCGAAATTAATACAGACGTAAATTAGAATCATTCATTTTTGAATCATGATACAGAACCACGAAATTGATTACAAGATTATTGGCGAAGAAATGCAATGTGTAGAGTTAGAGCTCGACCCCCAAGAAACGGCCATTGGGGAAACAGGTAGTTTTATGATGATGGACCGTGAGATTCAAATGGAAACAATCTTTGGCGACGGCAGCAATGGCAATAACA
>JBBQIF010000063.1:0-10575 GCA_038324665.1 Bacteroidia bacterium | reverse complement strand
CAACCAGGAGAATTATTAGTCGCTCTAAGTACTATGCTATTGCCTTTACAAACAGAGGTATCCTTGCCAATATTAACATAAGGGGCAGCAGAGAATACGACCATAGCAGTATCGTTTGCGTTACAAAATCCATTAACTACATTCACCCAGTAGTTACCAGTTGTATTCACTGTTAAAGTAGAAGCAGTTGAGCCGTCGCTCCAAAGATAAGTACCCATAGTTTTACTAACATCCAAGGTAAATGAACCACCCGAGCATATAGCCGTATCCCTTCCTATATTAGGTTTTGGAGTTTGGTAAATTTTGTAATTTTTAATAGTTGTATCCGTGCAATATTTATTCTTGAAAAGATATTGCATTTTGTAAGTGCCGGGAACATTAGGTTGAAAAGTATACCCGGGATCGGTGACAGGTAAACCACTGCTAAATGAGCCTCCTAAAGAGTCAGGCTTTAATGTAACGATTTGGTTAGAACTGCAATAAAGCGTATCCAATCCGGTAAATTTACTACTGATATTCGGCAATACTTTCACATAAACAGTATCCCTTCCTTTGCAACCAGTGCTTGCATTGGCGACATGTATTACACGGTAAGTACCGGTATCCTTATAACTATGGCTTGTAGATTTCAGGTCACTTGAATCCTTATCACCAAAATACCATTTGAAATAGACCAAGGTATTGTCGGGATTTGAAAATAGAAAATTATTCCCTTTTAAACACTGAATTTTATTCGGGTTAATCGTCATACTTCCAACAGGACTAGGAAGAACCTCCACCTTAAAATAGAGTGTATCCTTACAAGCTGAAGGGGAGAGGTTAACATTAGTCACTATCTCAACCTGCACATCGTATTTGCCACTCTTCGCATAGGAATATTTCATTTTCTTGAAAGTAGCAGTACCTCCATCCCCAAATTGCCAGTTATAGGTAAATGATTTGGGTAAAGGGGAGACAAGAGGAGTTGGATCTACTTCGAAATAGTTCCCGTCAAGGCATTGAATGCTGTCCTTAAATTTAGTATGGTCGATAAAAGCTACTTTTTTAGGATAGACCCGTACTTTGTCATAATAATCATTCACGCAACCCATACCAGGGCTTACAGTTAACCTTACTAACAAAACGCCATTCTTATTTACGTAACTGTGAGCTACAGGCACGCCATTAGGAGCCGTTGCATTAGGTGATCCATCCCCAAAATTAAATGAATAAGATGGAAATGGAATTGTAGTGGTTGAATTATTAGTGAAAGTAAAAGCATTCTTGCGCTCGCAACTATCTGTGCATAGAATTGAATAATTAAGATTAACACAATAGGTGGTGGTGCTCACTTGTGGTGCTGATGTTACAAGGTATTGCGTGGATGAACCACTGTTATCATGCTCATAAATTGTAAAAGTATAAGTAGTGCATGGTTTAAGACTGTCAATTCTTACATAATTGGTGCCAGTTGCATTGTAAACAATAAAACATTTACCAGGCGCCCACTCAGTGGCACTTTTGCCTTTAAGGTTAAAATAAGGGAAAGGGGTATAAGATTTATTATCAGAAGGGGTAAATCCTGCAGCAGATGCACCTTCTGTGCCTACTACCATCCGTGCTCCACCATCTCCGTTCACCCAGTTTAGTTGAAGTGAGTTACAAGTAACTTGGGAAATAGTAAAATTTGATGGTTGCACAGAGGGTCTAGATGCCAATGTGGATTGACAGAAAAGGGCAATACAAGTCCATAAAAGACATAGCTTCTTCAAAGTATTGCAAATATAAGCAATAAATTGCTATGAAAGGTAAATAAAAATTGTCATATTTTAGTGAATTTGGATATTTTGATCACTAATTAAAGGTTCATTCCGATACTTTATTAAAAGCTGCGCTGTTGTTACAATATCCTTCTTACAATAAACGGCAATCCGTTCTAAATCATTCTGTTGCCAATACGTATGCCCTACCATGCTGCCATCTATATCATCTTTGGGAGAAGGGATCCCAAAGCACTTGGCGAGCACATTTAAAGAGGTGTAATTTTTATAGTCGCCAAACTTCCATAATTCCATGGTATCAATATGATTTACTTCCCAGGGCTTTTTACCTGCCACGTCAAGTATTGAAGGTATATTTATTCCATTAATTAACATCCTTCGGCACAAAAAAGGGAAATCAAATTCCTTACCATTATGGGCCACCAAAAGATGCCTGGGACCGTTGAATTTTGATGTCAATAAATCCGCAAATTCCTGCAATAGCAATGTTTCATCATCTCCGTGAATTGATTTTACCTTCAAGTGATTCTCTCCATCCACCTTATGAAAAATCCCCAGTCCTATGCATACAATCTTGCCAAATTCAGCATAAATTGCAGCCCTATCGTATATTTTAGAAGGGATAATTTCAGGATTATTCAGGGCACCTGCTTTGCGCGACCATAATTCCTGCCACTCTTCATCCAATTCCTCGAACGATTTTTTTTGTGAAACAGTCTCAATGTCTAATACTAATAGATCCTGAAGTTGAATATTGTTAAGCATAATTTTTAATTTGAAAATTGAAGGTTACCAACTGCCTCCTGCACCGCCGCCGCTAAATCCTCCACCCCCGCCGAATCCTCCAAAACCGCCGCCACCGCCGCCGCCGCCAAATCCTCCACCGCCCAGCCCGCCACCTAATAGCATGCCCGGTAGAAAATAGCCACCACCTCTGGAAATACCCCCATTTTTTCCGCCGCCAAATTTTGATAAAACAATTAATACTAGGATAACGATAATAAGAAGGATTAGACCTCCTGAAGGTTTCTTCTTTTGCTTAAATTTTTCTGGATCAAATTCACCTTTTAAAACCTGGTAAATCGCATCTACCCCATTATCCAGACCCTGAAAATAATTCCCGGACTTAAACTCTGGTGTAATTCTTTTATCAATGATAAGTTTGGTAATTATATCGGTTAATGCACCGGTTGTTTTATCTGCGTTCTGAATAAAAATCTTGTGGTCCTGCACGGCGACATATATCAAGACACCACTGTTTGCACCTTCGACACCTACTTTGTAAGCGCGGATAAAATCCATGCTCCGGTCGAATACATCTCTTCCATTAAGGCTAGCTTCTGTAACAATTGCAATTTCTGTTACCGTGCTATCCCTTATCGCCTTAATTTTTGCGTTAAGTATCTGCTCTTCTTCATCAGAGAGGACATTGGCAAAATCGCTGACAAAATTAACAGCTGGTGGTACTTCTTTTCTGACCTGCGAAAACAACGAGAGACTGCTTAAAAAGCAAAATGCCAGTGATAGTAACCATCTATTACCCATAAGATATTTCGTCTTTAAGCTCATTTATATCATTGTCTTCCCTAGGGAAATGTTGTTTTAAAATTACGCCCACTTCCGCTATGCCGCTTGTGACACCTGCAACAAAATGACCCTCTTTAAAAAAATGCTGCATTTTATCCTTTACTGTCTGCCAGAAATCATCACCTGCAATTTTATGAAAACCTTCATCACCGATAATGGCAAACTGGTGTTTGCTGGGAACGATATAAATCAATACCCCATTTCGTCTTTCTGTATGGTGCATTTTAAGTTTTGCAAATGTCACCTGAGCATCCTGCATGACTTCTTTCTCAATTTTTTTTGAAAAATGCACACGTATTTCACCGGAAGTCCCTAATTCTGCCTGCTGAATTGCCTCAACAATTAGTTTCTCTTCCTCCTTGGAAAAAAACCGTCTTCTGAAAATTGAAATTAAAGTCAAGGCAGACAATTACTATTTATCGAATAATTTGTCAACGTCAGGTGCTCTGTCACTTCCTTCCGTGGCTTTGAATTCATCTTTTGTTTTAAAACCAAACATGTTTGCAAAAATATTGCCTGGGAAAGTCCTAGCATTTACATTATAATTCTTAACAGCTGCATTGTAATCACTCCTTGAAGTCTGTATTCTGTTTTCTGTACCTTCTAGCTGGCTTTGTAAACCAATAAAAGCTTCAGTGCTTCTGATAATAGGATATGCTTCCATGGTTATTTTAATAGCCGTATTAATCCTTGCACCAACTGCATCTAAATCAGCAGGTGTTTTTGCTTTTTGTGCAGCATCCTTAATATCTGTAGCTTCTTTCTCGAGGTTAGGAATGCCTGCCCGTGCATTTGTTACATTGGTTAAAATATCCTTTTCATTAGCCGCCGCTTTTTTAACAGTTGCTATTAAAGAAGGTATTAAATCTGCCCTCCGCTGGTATTGCGCTTGAACATCGCCCCAAGCTCTGTTTACTTCTTCATCTCCTGTTACCAAACCATTGTATTTGCTGCAACTAAAAAAGCCCAGCAACACAATTACACCTAAAATTATCAAATATCCTTTTTTCATTTTTATATAAATTTTATGTCAAAAGTAGTGGAAAATTCTTTAATCAAAATATTTTTTACATCAATAATATTTATTGAACGACCAATTTCTTTTTCAATGCTTGTAACTGCCTTATCCTGAATGCCACAAGGAATAATATTTTCGAATAATTTTAGATCTGTATTGACATTTAATGCTAAGCCGTGCATGGTAATAAAACGGCTACATTTAATACCAATTGCCGCTATTTTTCTTTCATTAATTGTATTCTTCCCTATCCAAATGCCAATGCGCCCATCAATTCGCTCGCTTTCAATTTCAAAGTGCCGTAAGGTTTTAATGATGCATTCCTCCACTTTGAAAACAAATTCCTTTACGCCGATTTCAAGCCGTTCAATATCAAAAAGAGGGTAAACTACTAATTGACCGGGTCCGTGATAGGTAATATCTCCACCTCTTTCAATATGGTACACTTTAATATTTTTTTGCTGTAAACCTTCATCAGATAATAGCAGGTTTTTTTTATCTGAACTTTTACCGAAGGTATAAACGTGTGGATGTTCGCACGCAATTAAAGTCTGCTTTGGGAAAGTATCTTCTGTTTTGTCCAACTTATGTTGCACCGCATTAAGGAACAATTGCTTTTGCATTTGCCAAGCTTCATTGTAATCTATTAGTCCCAAATCAATTAGGCGACCATCTTGCATAAGGCAAATATACTATTACCGATGTATGTTTGTCACCATTTTTGCCAGGGAGGGCAAAAAAGTCGCCAAACAATATTTCTCATCTACTTTCAACCCCGGCTTACAGGCCGGGGTTATGCATGTTTAATCCTTTCATGGTTAGAAAAAGTGATTAACTAAAGGTAAAATTTGAATAATTCATAAAAATTTGTATTTTTATACCCATAAACGATGTCGGCACACAATGAATTGGGAAAACAGGGGGAGCAATTGGCCCGGGAGCATTTAATGGCCAAAGGTTACACCATTATTGCGCTTAATTATAGAGCGGGAAAAGCGGAGGTGGATATCATCGCAAAAATCGGAGATACTTATGTTTTAGCGGAAGTAAAAACCAGAACCTCTGAGTTTTTTGGTTTGCCGGAAAGCTTTGTGAGCAATAAGAAACAGAAGCTTTTTGCCAAAGCAGCAGAGGCTTTTTGCGATGACAATCATTACACAGATATTGAGATTCGTTACGACATCCTTTCAGTAATTATTAACCAATATGAACAAAGGGTTCTCCATATTGAGGATGCTTTTTTTCCTGATAATTTGGGGTTGAAGCAATTCTAGTGGTTAGTGGCTAGTTGTTAGTGATTAGTGGTTCTAGAAATGTGGGGGATTGGAGTTTGGGTTAATGCATTACTCAATCGTTATCTCATCCACAAAAATAAAAGCATCGCCTCCAGCACCCTGGTGCCATTTTGGAAGATTACCGTAATTCATCAGTTTGACTTTGATATAACGGTATTGTTTTGTTATATTTTTCACTTCAAATAACTGCCTTTGCACCGTCATATTGCTATCAGGCACTTGGTTTTTGATGGTTTTTATTTCCTCAAAACTGATACCATCAACTGAACCATAAAATAAGGCACTCGTTGGGAACAGAATCCATGAACGGGTATCCTGCAAACATCCAACATTAATGGTATTAACCGCTTTTATTTGCTGCAAATCCACAGTGGCTTCAAAATCCTGGCCCTGATAACCTTGCCAGCGCCCCTTGCGCCAGTCGAGGTCGCCGGTTAAGCCATCCAGCAAACCTTCATCTCCATCGGCAGTGTATTGCTTGTTGTAAGTGCAATTTAGTTGGATCGTGTAGTTGTTAGGGCGTTTGTAGAAATGGGCTTTTGATTCAAATCCAATGTCGCTACTAGAAATATTTACAGCACGAACAATCGTATTTTCTTTTAGAACAAGGTTTAACGAACCTTTTGCCTTAAGCTTTGAAACAGCAGGATTAGAGCCATCTAAGGAATATAAAAATTCAATATCCGATTGATTATCACTTCTATTTGTATAAACTGAAATCTTCAAAGAGTCCTTAAATACCTGCTTTGTCGATTCGATAATTGGAGCAGAGATCTCACTATGATCAACCCAATCGGTTTTATTTTCGAAGTCATGCCTTCCTTGATAAATAGTTTTTCCGGGAAGTAAAAAGAAAGCTGAACCAGCATATTCCGGAGGAACAGCAAAAAAATCCACCTTCTTAACCCAATTCCATTTATCCCCAAATTTAAATTGCACACTATCAAAAATCATATCACCGAAATAAAACTGATTCCCCTGGTGGGGATAAAAACCCATCGCGCTGAACACATACCAGGCACTCATTTGTCCGCAGTCTTCATTTCCGCATAATCCATCGGGCACAGGCTTATAAAAATCTTTACATATTTCCTTTACATATTTTGACGTAGAATCAACATTCCCAAACAAATATGCAAATTGGTGGCTTGGTTCATTTCCATGGGCATATTGCCCGATCAACCCTGTTATATCGGCCTGATCTCTTCCTGTAGTTTCTGAATTTGTGTTGAATATTCTCGATATAGAATCCTTATTTCCCTTATAGAACCCAAAACGGTATTGCCACGCATTGGCCTCTGTGTAATAATTATTCACCTCCCTGGGATCAAAGGTATTCAGCCATCCGCCATTGCTTCTTGGGGTCATAAATTTAGTTTTATCATTGAACACATTAATCCAGCCGTTTGCAAACCTGTTAAAGGTATCTATATCCTTAAATTTTAAATTTGCGTACGCGATTCCTAAAACGCAACCCATGTCATAACTGTACTCCAATGTCTTACTCACACTTTCACTTTCATCCTCAATGCTTAAATATCCTTTTTCTCTAAACTTATCTAATCCAAAACGATTGCTCATAGCCTCAGCCTTAACTGCAGGATAAATGTCCTTTAATTCATCTTTAGAAATAACCCCTTTGTTATAAGCATCCAGAATCACACTCACACTGTGAAAGCCGATCATGCAATTGGTTTCATTGCCCCAGAGTTCCCACATTGGTAACCTACCGCTCTGTTCAAATTGCGCCTGAAACGTCATGATAAAATCATGGGAGCGTTTCTTGTCAATGATATTCAGCAATGGATGCAAAGCCCTGTGGGTATCCCACAATGAAAAAACGGTGTAATAATCGAAGCCTTCTGCTTTATGGATTTGCTTATCACGACCCATATAACGCCCATCTACATCGTTCATCACATTGGGGTGTATCATGCAATGGTAGAGTGCTGTATAGAAATTTATTCTTTCATCTTTGTTGCCTCCATAAGCCTTGATACGATTGAGTTCCAGGTTCCACGCGGAATTAGCATCCTTCTTTACTTTTTCAAAATTCCAATGGGGCAATTCCTTTTCCATATTGGCTATGGCACCTGCTTCATCCACACTGGAGAGGGCAGTTTTTATCAGAATTTTTTCGCCTGCTTTTACTTTAAAACCCAGATTAACTTTTGTCTCGCCTTTTTCATTTTTGCTGATAATTACTTGTTCTGCATCCCTGCTTACTTCAAAATAATAATACACCAATTGGTTTTCCGCCCAAGCTTTTGAACGTCTTAGTCCTGAAAAAGAATGTTTGCTGAGTTCAGTTATTTTACCTTCCAGCAATTCATCGCGGTGTTTTAAATTAAGTGTTATCCATGCATATCCATTCATTGAATAGCTATATTGTTGCAATCCAACCCTAGTAGTAGAAGTCAATTCAACTTTAACTGTGTTGTCTAATTTTACTGAATAATACCCTGCCTTTGACACTTCATTCTTATGCGAAAAGGTCCGGTACAAGGTGTCGATCTTATTTATATTTTCCCATAACTTTCCAACGGTAAATGTGGGCATAAAGGCAATATCTCCATAATCGCTGCAACCTGTTCCGCTTAAATGGGTGTGTGAAAAGCCATAGATGATGGAATCGCTGTAATGGTAACCGCTGCAACCATCCCAACTGCCGTCTATTCGTGTATCAGGGCTTAGTTGCACCATTGCGAAAGGCATGGTAGCACCAGGGAATGTATGCCCATGACCGCCAGTGCCTATCATGGGATTGACATATTGGGTGTAGTTGTTTTGGGCGTGTAGTCCGGAAACAATCGACAATAATATGAATACGGGAATGATTCGCATTGATGATGTAAAAATACGAAAATTAAATCTGTGGGCAATATGGTTAATCTAATTCCATAAAAACGCGTTTGTCAAATTATTTGCCAAACGCATTAATTTCGTTGTTATTATAACCCCGGACTGCGGCCGGGGCTAAGATATTTGACCCTTTCAGGGTCAGGGAACGGTTAAAACAACATGTTTTAAAAACAAATGATTTCTACGATTAAATTTATGTAAATTTAAATCCTGGGCAATATGGTTAATCTAATTCCATAAAAACGCGTTTGTCAAATTATTTGCCAAAGCGCAAATAAGTCGCCAAACGCTTTATTTCGTTGTTATTATAACCCCGGACTGCGTCTGGGGCTAAGATATTTGACCCTTTCAGGGTCAGGGAGAACAAAAACAAAATCGCATTAATGTAAAAAAACATCCGCCTAAGACGAATGTTTTCCAATATTAAAATTATGTGAATTTAATTCTTGTACAATGTGGTATTTCTAATTACATAAAATGCGTTTGGCGAATTATTTGCCAAAGGGCAAATAATTCGCCAAACGCATTAATTTCGTTGTTATTATAAACCCGGACTGCGTCCTGGGCTATAAATATTTGACCCCTTCAGGGTCAGGAAAACCACAAACCAAAATCTCCTTAAACCTGATTGGGTAAAGCTCCCTTAAAAAAAATGAATGTAACACCAATCTGGGCAATAAAAAATTAAATAGTTGTAGAATTATTCCAATTGTCTTAAATTTGATTTGAATAACCTGAAATGAGATTTTTTACATTTATTTTGATTTTCTTCTATAAAACACAATGCTTTGGCCAATCACCACAGCAGGTTATTAATTCATCTGGTCTTTTTTTAACAGATAATTTATACGCCTTCGATATCAGTATTGGAGAACCTATCATTACCACCATTATTAGCACTAGCGATATATTTACCCAAGGATTTTTGCAACCAGAGATTAAGCCTACCAATCAACTTAATTTCTTAAATACTGAGCTTACAATTAGTGCCTACCCCAATCCATTTAGTTCATATATTACAATTGAAAGCGACCTACTAAATCTGCAATTTAAGATTTTTGACATAACAGGAAAAATGGTTTTTGAACAACAAGAACATCGCATATTGAATCTTGAATTCCTAAAGAACGGTCTTTATACATTATTTATCTTAAATGAAAACAATACCATACTTGCCACTGAAAAAATTTGCAAAATTGAATAACTAAAAATGAAGCCCCTTAAATTTTTATTGATTGTATTCATTGGTATTACAATGAATACAATCGCTCAAATACCACAAGGCATTAATTACCAAGGAGTGGCCAGAAACACTGCAGGCAAGGCTTTGGCGAATCAATCCATTGGCCTACAAATTAGCTTGTATGATAGCATAACAAACCGTACAAATATTTATGTAGAAAATCATACACTTACAACAAATGCACTTGGTTTATATTCATTGGTAATTGGCAAGGGCGTGGCAACTAGCGGTATTTTTGATAGCATCCATTGGGGAAATGGTGAAAAATGGATAGAGGTAAAGATAGATCCAACTGGCGGCAAAACCTACTCATTAAGAGGGGTTCAACAATTAATGAGCGTGCCTTATGCCCTATTTGCAGGCAATGTAAAACAGGGCAACGATCTGCAAAACCTAAGTCTGAAAAATGACAGTATTATACTAAGTAAAAATGGAGGGGCTATCTGGCTAAAACAATTTTATGATAATACGGACTCCCAAAAACTTATTAAGAAAAATAACTCACTGCAAATAACAAATGGGAACATCATCCATTTAAATGATGATGATAGTACGAATGAAATCCAATCTTTGAGCATTAAACATGATACCTTAATTCTATCGAGGAGCAATTATATTATAAAACTGCCCGATCCGGCAGATGCCATGGAAGAAGCCCTAGGTTGTGTATTTGTTCACCGTTACTGTACAGGAGATGGCAGTTTAACCAATCCTTGGAAATCTACAGATAAATCTGCCGGTATATTTGAGGCCATTAAACACTTGACTCTAACCAAAAGAATTGTCTATTTTAAACCGGGATACTATTTT
>JBBQIF010000062.1:0-10578 GCA_038324665.1 Bacteroidia bacterium | reverse complement strand
CAATTCACGCTTGTATATTAAGAGTATAAAATTTCTAATGCAGTCGAAATACTAAATTTTGATTATTTTCGTTACCTCTATAACGATGAAGACTAAACTGTTTTTTATACTCCTAATGGCACTGCTAGTAAGTTCATCTTCCTGCGGGAGCAAGAAGAAAGTTGGCGGAGGCAATCAGAATAGGGGTTGTAATTGTAAGTTTTAGGGGCCAAGGGGAGAGTTGGCAATTAAAACTAAGTTGGCAGTTGGCAGCCTTCGATACCCTTCGATACCCTTCGACCCTTCGACCCTTCGACCCTTCGATAAACTCAGGGTGACTCAGGGTAACTCAGGGTGACTTAGTCTGTCTTGGGGAAAGGGGTAGCCAATTGGCAATAAGCAATTGGATAGAAAGAAATTTTGTACTACCCTACTGCATAAATGCACTTTTATAGCACCACAATCATATTAAAGTCTTCGCATGTAGCTTCCCAGAAAAAAAATGGTGGCTTTGAACGCATTTCTATCACTCGATTTTATCTACTAAGTGAAGTTAAGAACATGCAATTGGCATCTAGCGCATCGATTCATCGCTTCTCTAATCAAAGCCTATCTAAAATTGGCCTATTGTATCAAATTATCAATTTAATTTAGAATCAATCTAAATAATCTTGTACTTTTGCGACGCAACTTTAACAAAGAAGTAAGAAAAAGCGTGATAAATGTCTGTCCAAATTAACTAACCCATAACTGTGAATTTCTATATACTTATTGAAAACCTGTTTATTCAGGAAGGGATTAAAGCCATCCTATTAAATAAGTACCCTGCCTACTCCATGCACATTATTGAAGAAATGGATGAATTAAAACTGAGTGCCATTGATGTGAATGCCGTATTGATTATTGATAATCCATCCCATATTTTTAACTACCAACCAAAGGTTAAAAACCTGGTGATGAAAAAAATGATGAAGACCATTTTAATTGCCAGTAATTTACAAATAGAACAAATAAAGGATAGGGACCTCGACTTGATAGACGCATTGATCTATTCCAATTGCTCATTTCATGATTTGGATGAAGCACTTAATAACATCATGTCAGGGTTGAAATACCGTTGTAAAAGACTGGAAAATGTATTTAATACTGAGAGTATTTCTTCGGAAAAATTAAACTTGATAAGTCAGCGGGAGATTGAGATTATAAAACTAGTGATTAATGGTAAAACCAGTAGCGAAATTGCAGAACAATTAAATATTAGTTACCATACGGTGGCTACCCACAGGAAAAATATCAATAAGAAACTAGACATTAAAACAGCCCATGATCTTACAAGAATGTTCCTAAATGTGAATTTTCGGGGTTAGTGAATTCACGCCAACTAATTCATTAAACAATGGCCAATCCTAGCGATTTTATAACTATTACACACAATATCGAATTAGATGAGCTATTTTTAACGCTGATTATCAAGCGGTTAAAGCCATTTATGCAAATAGAGTCAGAGGTCTGACATTATTTTGTATTTTTGTAAATAGAATCAGACCTCTGACATTATTATGAAATTCCAATTTTCAAAAGACAAAATTATTGAAAGGATAAAATTTGAAAATCCTTGGTGGGCGACCAGGAAAACAGAAAAATATTATTCTAATATGAAGAAAAGGGAATATTACAAGTTGTTTTTCCCTTTAGTAAAAGAAAGTACAATTAAAAGAGCAGTAATTTTAATGGGACCTCGCAGGGTCGGAAAAACTGTGTTAATTTTTCATACTATTCAATCTCTAATTGACGAAGGAATCTCATCGAAAGAAATTTGCTACTTATCTGTAGAAACACCAATTTATAATGGAATAGCCTTAGACGAATTATTGCAATATCTGTTTGAAATTGCACAAAGCAACAAGGTCAAATATGTATTCTTTGATGAAATTCAATACCTAAAAGATTGGGAAGTTCATTTGAAGTCATTAGTAGATTCCTATCACGGTATTAAATTTGTGGTTTCTGGGTCAGCAGCGGCGGCACTTAAAATAAAAAGTAACGAGTCTGGTGCAGGAAGGTTTACAGATTTCATTTTACCTCCATTAACTTTTGATGAATATCTTTCTCTAAAGAATATAAATAATCTCATCACTGAATCTATTACTCAACAAGAGGTTAAAACGGAAACTATTGATATTTTTAATTATAAATGTGACAATATAAAACTATTGAATAAACACTTTATTGATTACATGAATTTTGGGGGTTATCCTGAAGTAACATTATCTCAAGTTATACAAGAAGATCCCGGTAGATACATCAGGAATGATATTATTGACAAAGTTCTTCTAAGAGATTTACCTCTCCTCTATGGTATTGAAGATATTCAAGAGCTAAACTCTTTGTTTACATACATTGCTTACCATACTGGATATGAAATGTCTTTAGATTCAATTTCAAGTTCTTCAGGAGTTTCAAAAAACACGATTAAGAAGTACATAACTTACTTAGAAGCAGCCTTTCTTATAAAAGTAATTAACAGGGTAAATGAATCAGGTGAAAAATTTAAAAGAGCTAATTTTTTCAAGATTTATCTGACTAACCCTTCATTAAGATGTGCATTGTTTACTCCAGTTAAGGCAAGCGATCCTTTAATTGGAAACTTGGTAGAAACAGCAATATTTTCTCAATGGCAACATTCAAATGCACCATTATATTATGCCAGGTGGAACAATGGAGAAGTTGATATAGTCCAATTAGATAATTCTACCTATAAGCCGCAATGGGCTGTAGAAATAAAGTGGTCGAACAGACCCTATTCAAACTATCAGGACCTTAAAAACATTATAACATTCTGCAGAAATCATCAATTAAAAAGACCTAAGGTTACAACACTTGATATACATGACATTAAGGAAATTCAAAATATAACTTTTGAGTTTATTCCAGCAAGTCTATATTGTTATGAGGTGGGCAAAAATGTAATAAGGAGCAAAATCAAGGACTCTTCTTTTCATTAAACAACCGCGAATCAGAGCTTCGAGGTATTTGTGGAACAATCGCCACAGATTCACAGATTTTATTTAAATCCGCCAATAGGAGATAATTACTCAGATTATTGCTTAAGCAATAAGAATCTGTGCCAATTTCCTTTTTATTCTAATCTGTGAATCTGTGGCAAAAAAACTTACCCCGAAGCAAAGCTTCGAGGAATTCTTTTGATTAAAAATAATTTTGATGAATTGTGAAATTTAAGGTGGAAATTTATTAATTTCTTTGTTCTAATTGATAATTTCAATTGTCATAGCTTCACCTGCAATGTTAAAAAGAATCCCCTGCCATCGGAAGGAATAATACCGGGGCCGGGGTAGCTATCCGCCCTTCTTGTAAAATATAGATTGTTGGTGATATTATTGATGGTGCCATAAACATTGAAATATTTGTTGATGTTGTATTCGGCAGAAATATCTGATACATAATATGAAGGAATGAGACCATTGATGGCATTGGTGGTGAGTACGGCATTAGAAGCATCAGTATATTGGCTACTTGTATAAGCGATTTGCCAGGTGGCAGAAAATTTCTTTTTCTTAAATGTTAAGCCAGACTTAAAAATAATATTAGGCGCCAACTCTACTTTTTTATTTTCATAAGCCGCTTCTTTGCTATGCAAATACCTCGCATCGATATACGCGAAATTGGAAAATACAGCAATCTTCATTTTGGCTTTTGCTTTTTTTATGAGTTTCCATACATCGAGCTCAACAAAAGATTCTACACCTATATTCCGCGATTGCGAAACATTCGTTCTAAGGCGGTAAATATTAAAATTGGTGGTATCTGTTTTAAGGATGGTGCCTATTCTGTTATCATACCGTATCATAAAGCAACTGATATCGTAAGTTAATACATCGGCCATACTGCCGCGCATACCAATGTCTGTAGAATACCCCTTTTCATCTTTCAAATTCGGGTCAACTTGCAGATTGGGGTTTACTACGCGCATGTCGTTAAAATTAATGGCGCGATAGTTTTGCGAAAAATTCGCATAAGCCTGCATTTTGGCATTTTTCTTATAACTTATTCCCAAACCTCCTATTACAAATGTCCTTTTATTATCTCTGTTTTCTATTGACTTTTTGCTATAGATTATATTCCCTGCAAGGTCTTTATTGGTAATGTTATAATAACCATCGGCCCTTGTGCGGATGGATTCCAAACGCACGCCTGGGATAATACTCAATTTCGAATTAAGGTTAATGATATTTTCAGCAAATACCGACCAATTGGTATTCGGGAATACATATTTTGATTCTTCAATATCATCGGGATTAGTATAGGTAAAATCTGAGTGATGACCAGCGGAACCATCATTACCAACACCCTGTGTCCTATGGGTTACTCCTCGGTAATACCTGAATCCTACTACGAGTGCCGATTTTTTCTTCATCAAATTATAACTGTACAACATTCTGGTTTCGTTGCCTAAGTTGCGATAATTATCAATCCAAAGGTCTCTTGCTGTTAGCGGATCGGCCCTGTTAATGTAGGTGAGCACTCCTAAGGCTGAACGACTGGCTACCAATCCAAAAAAGCGGGTATTCAGTTTTAGTTTATCATTTATTTTATAATCTGCTATGAGCGCTGCCAAATTCCAGTTCACCTTGAACCAATTCCTGCTCCTGCTCGATTGCCTTGGGTCTTGATCAAACATTTTATCTGTGAGACCTCCAGGCTGATGCGCCAGATAATTCATAAAAGTATATTGGAAGTTAATCGACAGTTTACTATTTGCCTTATACCCAATGGAGGCATAAGCTGTATTGACATTGAATTGGGAATTTGGGCGCCAGCCATTGCCCGATTTATGCTGATAAAATGTATAATAACTTACTTTTTTATAGTTGCCTGCAACACTATTGAAAGTATTGTAAAAACCCCATGAACCTATCGTTTGTCTGGATATAAATTGCAGCTTCTTATCGCCTTCTGCTTCTTTTAATTTAAAATTAACCAACCCGCCAAACTGTGTGCCATACTGCAATGAAGCAGCTCCACGTACAATTTCAATTCGTTCTATCGCTTCCGTGGGCGGTGAGTAATAACTTTCAGGATAACCAAGTGCATCGGCACTTATATCATACCCATTCTGCCGGGTATTGAAATTGCTCACCCTGTTTGGATTTAAGCCTCTCCCTCCTATGCCCAACTGTATGCCGGCACCATCGTTCTCCCAAATATTGAGTCCTGCAATTTTGGAATAGATTTGGCGCGCATTATTAGTTGCTGTATTGGCCGTAATATCTTTCATCAATATCACCTCACTTTTTTTACCCGCATATATGGCAGTGCCTTCTATATCCTTTAACCTGCCAATACCAAAGGTGGTATCTTTCTTAGCTTTTATAACCACTGGGTCTATTTCATGTAGCCCGGAACCAAGCGCAATATTAACAATCAAATCCTTATCCTCAATTGTAATTTCTTTCGCTCTTTCGGAGTATCCATCCGCAGATGCCAGTATAATATATTGGCCAGAAGGAATGTTTTTTATCACATAATTTCCCTTTTTATCTGCAGTAGTGAAATAGTTCGTATTTCTTAAAACTACTTTTGCAAATGGCACAGGTTGTAGCGTTTTCTCAGATATGATTTTTCCGCTTACAGAAAATGTTTGTGTCTTTAGTGAAAAACAAACCAATGCGCATACAAAAAGTACTGTTAACTTTTTCATTGATCTAGATTCGTTTTAAATGGAAGCACCCATGTATTATGCGAAAAACCCTCCTTTTCCTTTGCAAGGTCGATATTTTTATCTATAAATGGTCGGCTCCCACTGCCATTTAAAGTAACAAAACTTTCAACCGTAACTGCCATATTTTCGAGTCCCTTTTTTGCATATTCTGACTTAAGGAAATGCGCGTATTGCAGCATCATATCTGGCTGCGTCGTCATCATTCTTTCCTGCGTTGCGGATAGGAAATCGGAATTGATGACTTCATAAGTTCTGCCTGACATGGTGTCTTTTACATAAAAGAAGGCAATACCCCCCTTTTCCATCAGCATTACCCGCCACGAAAAACGATAACCTTCTTCTGTCCAATACAATTTGCCGGGATAGAGTAAGTAACGAAAAGGAATGGCTAATTGTAGTAGAAAAAAAACGCCTAAGACAAGGGTCAGTACCTTTACTTTGAGAGGATGTATTCTGTAAAAAACAGGTGTTTCTGTTTGCGTTTTATCAAACCTATTAAATCTGCTAAAAAAATTGTTCCCCATTCGAATCAATGCAATATGGAATTTTTCAGAAAAGAAAATAAGCGTCATCAAAATCATGATATAAGGGAACATTCCTATCTTAAAAAATATTCCAGTACACAGATGAAAAATAATCACAAGGAAATAGGCTACTCGTCTTGTAGATGCATTCAACAGCAGAAAACCTATTGATAGATCGAACAACATGCCAAACCAGCTAAAAACATAAGCCAACCATTCCTTATCCATAAGCGGCCCAATAAGTGGTAAATGTGCATTTGTGGGCAACCAAATCTTCAGCGGCATAGCATCAAATAACCAGTCGGAAGTAAGTTTAGATAAACCTGCGAAAAAATAAACCAAAACAAATTGAAATTTAAAAATAGTGATTGTCCACGAAGGCACATGCGTTAATTTCAGACTTGGTTTCCTAGCGACGGCCACTGAAAAGTAACGGTGGGCAGGTACCAACATCAATAAAAAAGCGATGATACTGATAAGGTAATAATGGTTGAGATAATAGGTCTTATCAATTAGCTCCACGTAAGAAAAACTTAGGAAAAACGAAACGATGGACAGGCGATAAAAAAAACCTAGCATGATAAAAAGCGATGCTATTGCCATTAAAAAGAACAAGGCATACATGCCTAATTCTCCTAATGGTTTAATCCAATCAAAGCCGTAAAATGTAAAATGAAATTGCGGGTCAATGTAAAAATCTCTCACCCATCCTTTGGCCACAAATCTTAAAATGCTTATAAACATCATCGCCCCAAAAGTAATCCTTAGAACAACCAGCGGGGCAATGTGTTTCTCAACATTTAGCAAAGTGGAAAGTTTATCTTTCAGTATCTTTAGCATAATTAATCGCCATCATTATCAACAAAGGTTATTAAAATGCCCATGGATGAGCACATATCCGTTTTTAACAATATTACTAACTTTTGAATTTCTTTGTAGGCATTTTCTGGAACAATCCTATTATTGACAATACTTGCAGAAAGGGGATTGGGCACTGCTTGTAGTTTACTTATAGCAGTGCTAAATTGTGCTTTAATAGCATCGTTAAGTGAATTGCCATTATACTGCGCTCCCAAATGAATTAGATAGTCATCATAGCCTTGACCGTCATTCAATTTATCTTTTCCTAGATAAATACGTTCTAAAGTTTGCAGATTAATGGTAGCTAATTCTAAAGATATACCACTGTAATACGCTTCTACCTTCTCAGGATATAGTACACCGCCACTTTGTTTGCCTAAAGGTATTCCCAATTTATAATTCTTTAAAATCTCAAGGTCGTGGATGAACTGGTTGGTAAAAAGCCCGATGGCACTTCCAATATCTGTACCGGGTGAATTTACAAAAGTGTTAATATAATTTCCGCCTGTAGGCAACCAGCTATTTAAGACATTAGTTATTTTAATTTTTATGTCTGCCGAAAGGTCTACAAGGTATTTCCTCCTGTTCGTTGCATCGCCATCCGATACGTATTTTGCCAGAATTTCGCTATTGTCCTTCCCTATCCCAAATAGAAGAAAATCTAACCCGGGAAGTCCTTTCATATCAAGGTTAGCTAGTGCATTAAGATTATAGAATCCTGACGTTATGCCGTCGTTTATTTTCGTTGTATTTGCAGGGAAAGTATTAAGGCTCATTTTCAAATACGCCTGTTCAGCCGGACCAAATTCAAAAGCCGAACACGCTTGCCATTCAAGGTATGCATCTTTGAAGCTATTTTGCACGAACAAGAGCTTGGTAGCATCTGGGTTCAGATTAAATACAGCAATCGCAGAATCCAAATTAAGCGCTGCTAGTCGAAAATTTTGGTAAGCCGGAATGATCATATTATTGCCCATATTGGCAAGCATTTCTTTCCTGTCAAAATCGGCTTTTGGTGTATCCTTTTTCTTATCCTTGCAAGCAATTATGAAAAAGAAAAGGATTATGAAGCCTAATGGGTATAATTTTTTAATGGTCATGGAGGAATTCAATGCACGAATTATGTTATTTTAAAGTATAGTCAATTGCTGCGGTGTGAACCCATAAACATTGGAAAGCAAATTTTTAATATTAGTTAGATCTGATGGTGTTACATTCCATAAATTGTTGGGAAAATAGTTGAGTAATGTGGTAATCTGTGCATCTGTAATAATCCTACCCGCATTTTTATTATCTCGCATAGACATAGCAAAAGCATAACATTCAGTTAATAGGTTATTTATTACTACCTGATCACTGGCAGTAATGGCTGCAGTCATCTCGTTCATTTCATGGATAATAGCGCCTGCAGTCATTCTATCAAATTCTGCAACGATAATGGCAGCTTGTTCAGCCCTTGTTTTCATATCTTTATTGCTAATAGCGGCACGGCCCTTAAGAAATGCATCCATCAACTTTTTATTACAACCAAGGCCGTTATCTATCTCACTGCTATAGCCGCCCCATAACTTTGCTGGTGTTAATTTCATTGGAAAAGAATCTGGCACGTTCCAATATCCAAAAGCCACGTCCCAATTATGTTCCATTGCCGTATAATTCTTGCCAGTCAAAGATGCTGAATTATCCATTGTTGAGTTCGACACACGCGATGTTATCTGGTAAAGCACTAGGTCGCACATGAGGTTTTTATTGAACATTTGCGCATAATTAAAGCCATTGGCGGACATCAGGTATCGCTTTGGGGCGGCATCTTTACTCAGTGCAAGTCCTGCAACACCACTACTTGCAGCACTACCCGAATTACTAATGGCCACCATTGAATCAATAAAAATTTCAAGCATGCTTTGTGTGCCGGGCATGCAATTAGCTGACATCTGGTAACCGGAAGTATTAAAAGCTGCATTCACAAACAGGTTACCCGTATTTTTAAACATATTTTTAAGCCGATTCGCATCCAAGGCGGTTGGTATAACAGCAGGAGAACTGCCAGTGCCTTTGCCAAATTCCGAACTCAATTCGGTGTGCATTCCAATTAAGATCGTTCCTTCACTATAATCCACATTAGTAAAACCATTATAGGTAGTAGGTACATGATAAGCCGGGGTTTTATCATCCGGTTTTATTTCTACATCCTTTTTACATCCTGTTGATAGGATACCAACTAATAGGGCGCTAGAAAGTAATATTTTGCTATATTTTTTCATTGGATTTAATTGATAATTTTTAAAGTTTTAAAGTTGCGCAAAAATATGGTCGTAGCTTGGCGGAAACAATACCTAACAGAGGGTATTTTAGAATGATTCTAAATAACACACAATTAATGTTAAAATTGCTCAAACCGTCAATAGTAAGCGCATTATCAACGCAATGTTATTTTTAGTATTAAACTTAGTTTAATATATTCATGATTTACATATAAAATGGGAATTTATAAAAACAAAGGGAGTCGGGGAAATTAACCACCTTAGTGCGAAAGCCTTTAACCTTAGGTGGTAAAAGTTAATCAATGAAAGCCTTTTTTTAACCACCGTGAATCAAGTTCAAGGTGGTTAAAGGTTTTAAGTTTCACATAAAGTTCTGTTTTTAATAAAAATAAAACTCCTTTTCCAATTCACTAACTTTGAAAATTATCTTTGTACCAATGAAAATGAACTTCGACCCCAAAGACGACGATTTTATAACACGAGTCAAGGAAAGTTTTGAAAGACAGAATTTAATGAAACTGCTTAAAGCCGAACTGACTAAAATAGAACCCGGGTATTGTGAAATACGGCTTCCTTTTAATGAAAGTATCACCCAGCAACATGGATTTTTTCATGCTGGTATTGTTGGCACCATCGCAGATAATGCAGCAGGCTATGCTGCCTTTTCTTTAATGGACAAAGATTCTTCTGTACTTGCAGTAGAATTCAAACTCAACTTACTTTCCCCCGCAGATGGTGAATGGCTAATCAGCAGAGCGCATGTACTCAAATATGGCAAAACGCTAACGATATGTCGCTCTGATGTTTTTATCATAAAAAACGGGATCGAAAAACTTTGCGCGGCTTCACAATCTACGATGATTGAATTACCGGGCAGGAAGGATGCAGTTGAATGAACAGTATAGCAGATATAAAAACTGAAAGACTCGTACTAAAATCAATCCAAGCGGGAGATTATGAAAAACTATTTTCCCTATGGCATGACAAGGAGCTTATAAAATTCACCTACCATCAATACATGGCAACACTTGAAGATGCAAAGGAAAAAGTATTGAGGATAATCAAGCACTATAATAGTTTTGCATTGGGAGCCGGACCATTTCTCGTTTATCACAACGATGAATTCGTGGGCTATTGTGGCATGGATCATCAGTCAGAAATTCCGAAAGAATTCGAGATATGGTACATCATTGCTAGGGAACAACAGGGA
>JBBQIF010000061.1:0-10588 GCA_038324665.1 Bacteroidia bacterium | reverse complement strand
ATTGGGCTTGTTCCAAGCTGTCAAAGTCAAGGTCAATAATGATAAACAAGTCATCGTCAGCGGGTCGGTAAACACGATATCGTTTTACGCCTGATTGTTTTCGGTTAATGGGGTCGCTGTCAAATGCTTTTTTCCATCCGTCATAATTTGCTATCTTATGTTCAATTCGAAGAGTTATCATGCTGTTGGGTTTTAATGTTGAATTAAATTATTGTTAATTTCTTGCAGTCATTTCAGTGTTCGCATCACTCAAAATGGCCGCTAATTTACTTATACCCGATACAAACATTCGGTTATCCAACTACTCTAGGTTGGCTTGGCGATGTTTTGTATCGGTTATCCTAGCGGCACAAATCTATCATTATTTCCTATAAAACCAACCTTTTAACTAGCCAACCCACTTGCCAGCCCATTTGCAATTTAAGGAAGCGCCAAATTGTAAAAGTACTGCCAGTCATCCTGAGTTCAGTTTATATTGAACTGGTCGAAATGAAGGGCAACCCGCATTTAAATCCACCAAGGAACTTTTGGAATTTAATCTATTCCAACCTTGCCTATTAAATTATACATTTTTTTGCGGTAAGCCCTGCCCCGGATAGTAGCGGCAGGGAAGACAATAGCTGCATAGTGGCTTGCTACTAAAGCAGGGCAACCGGCAGGAAGCCCCTGCTTAGTAAAGCAAACACATGCAGATATGGGCTTGCCTATAGCGGATAGCCGGATAAGGCACATTCTAAATTTTTAACCCATAAAAAACCCTCATCCGCCGCTGGCGGACAAGGGCTTCCGTAAAGTTTGTATCAGGTCTCCCTAATAACTCAATAACCTACTAACCAATAACTCTCCCCTAATAATCCAGATTCCCATAATCCAACTTCGTTTTGCTAATCCAAAGGATAAAACGCAGAACGAGAATGAAAAATGGTAGGTACATGACAATATTGGGCAGATCATAGTGTTTGAGGATAATCTTTGCTTTGCGTTTTAAGCGCTCAGTAATTAAATACAAGCAAGGAATTAATAGTAAGGTAAGCAAGGTTGCAAAGAACAAACCGAAGATCATCGTCCAACTCAGTGGGCCGAAGAAGGTAACATTATCGCCACCAAAGAAAATATGCGGATTTAATTCTGTAAGCAAAGTGCCGAAGTTAATATTCAAACCTACTGCCAATGGTATTAATCCTAAAATAGCGGCTGTGGCAGTTAGTACAACCGGTGTCATACGGGTGCGCCCGGCTTCTAAGGTGGCATCATATAGGTTCATGCCTTTCTCTCTTGAGAATTCAGCGAACTCTACCAGCAATATGCCATTCCGCACAACGATACCTCCTAGTGCTATTACACCAACGCCGGTCATAACGATACTCATTTCCATTTTGAAAATAGAGACACCAATTAATACACCGATAATACTCAATACAATTTCTGTTAGAATAATCAATGGCTTTCCGAGTGAGTTAAATAATCCTACTAGTACAAGTAGCATAAGTCCTATGGCGGTCATCATGGCACCGCCAAGGAAACGCATGGTGGCAGCCTGCTCTTCTTTATCTCCTGCAAATTTTACAACTACAGCGCCAGTTGGCTTAAATTTTTCCATGGCTTGTTGCACAACAGCTACCACTTCATTCGGGTTATAACCTTCTTTAACATCTGACGAGAGGGTGATAACGCGCTTATCGTCTTTGCGCTTAATGCCTGCATAGGTATAATCATAGCGCACATCGCAAAAGGCAGAGATAGGCACATTGCGCACCTGCCCACCGGCATTCATGTCGCGATAAGTAATTTTTAAATTTTTCAGTGTTTCTATATCAATCCTCTGGTCTTGTTTGTAACGTAATTGAATGGGATATTCATCGTCCACATCTCTGAATTTGGAAGCCTCAATGCCATACACAGCACCCCTTATTTCCATGGCTAGTGCATAAGAAGAAATACCTTCGCGCAAAGCTCTTTCTCTGTCTATATCAAAAACTATTTCAGGTTTATTGCTAACGAAATCTGATTTTAATGCACCCATGCCTTCAATTTTAGCGTTGGTTAAGAATTTTTTTACATCTTCCCCATTTCTTACCAAATCGTCAAAGTCTTCGCCTATTATTTCCAAACTTATTGGTTTAGGGGTGGGAGGGCCGCTTACTTCTTTGTTCACCACAATTTCCGCAGCTGGGATATCCCATTGCAAAGCCTGTAGTTTTTTAAGGTAATCGCTGGTGGAAGCACCATGGCGTTTTTCAAATTCTACAAAAGCAATCGCTATTTTCCCTTTGTTGGGATATGAATTCATATCGCCATCTCTAGGATCTGTAACACCAATCGTTACATTGCTTATCATGGATTCAATAATAGGATCGCCTTTGGCAATAACGGTATTCACTTTGGCTTCAACTTTGCGCATTACAGCATTGGTAACGGCAGGATCAGTACCCTCAGGTAATTTTACATAAACGTAAACATTGTTGGGGTCGCCTCCCGGGAAAAATACTACTTTAGGTCCTCTGGCAATAAAGAAGAAAATTGAGGCAAAGAACAATACAATCACAAACCAAACCGGTCGCCAAGGTTTGCGAATACACCAATCCAATAATTGGACATAACGTTTCACAAATGCAGGCCATATTTTGAACTGCCAAGCTTCAATTGCTTTGTATAGCCACAAACGGTTCAACACTAAAAAGAAGGCCAGGAACACAATAAAATTACCGGCTCCGATATTTCCGCTGCCATAAGCACAGAGTGCAACAAAGGCGTAGAGCAATAATTGCATACGCGCCTTTTTGTTTATTTTGCCATATTTTTTGTGTTCTTCTTCATGCGATTTCATGAAATCGACGGCGAAAACAGGGTTGATGATATAGGCTACAAATAAAGATGCCAGCAAGGAAATAATTAAGGTTACAGGGATAAAATACATGAATTTACCAATGATGCCGCTCCAGAATACCAATGGAATAAACGGTGCAAGTGTGGTAATGGTACCTGAAAGTACGGGTAGGAATACTTCTCCAACTGCCATTTTAGCGGCAGATTTAATGTCGCGTTTACCATTATCAAAAATCCTATGGGTGTTTTCTATCACCACAATTGCATCATCCACAACAATACCCAGTGCAAGGATAAAGGAGAACAGCACCATCATATTGAAAGTAAAACCAATACTTGGCATGAGCAGGAATGCAATGAACATAGACAGTGGGACAGAAAGTGCCACGAATAATGCATTTGTTACACCCATAAAGAACATCAGTACTATGGTTACCAGTATAAATCCTATGATAATGGTATTGATCAGGTCGGTGAGCATCACTTTTGTTTTATTGCTCTGGTCGCCACTAACACTTACATCCAGACCTGCAGGGAATTCCGATTTTTTCATATCGGCAATTATTTTTTGGATCTTGTCTGCAGCATCAATCAGGTTTTCGCCTGAGCGTTTAATCACATTAAGTGTAATTACATTTTTACCGTTGGAACTTGAATAGCTTTCTTTCTCCTTATATCCATCTACTACTTCGGCAAAATCCCGAATGAATAATTTAGCGCCTGAAGCGGAGGTTACGATAATATCTTCTATTTCCTTAGGGTCCTGAAATTCACTTTTGATACTCAGGGTTGGCTTCATGCCGTTAATTGGGATACTGCCGCCATTAATTGTAAGGTTCTCTGATGAAATAGCGCGCTGCACATCTGTAAGCGTCAATTGGGCAGCCTGCAGTTTATACACGTCAATGTTTACTTGTATTTCGCGTTCAAGTGCACCTACCAGCTTTACTTCTGTTATCTCCCTCATGCCCTCTATTTGGTCCTGTAAATCTTCGGCATATTTCTTTAATTTCTTTAAATCATATTTACCGGAGATATTGATGTACATGATAGGCATTTCAGAAAAGGCAACTTCCTTAATCATCGGTTCTTTTGTAAGCACTGCCGGCATGTCGCCCCTAGCCGCATCAACAGCATCTTTTACCCTTTGCTTGGCTACCTCCACCTTTACATCGGTATGGAATTCAACTACAATTACCGATACATCCTGGAGGGAGGTACTGGTAAATTTTTTAACCCCTGAGAGTGCTTTTAGCCTTTTTTCAATGGGTTTTGTAATAGTGTTTTCAATGTTGGTGGGTGAGTTGCCTCCATTAATGGTATTAACATAAATGGTAGGTACCGTGATGTCTGGAAAGTTTTCCTTGGGCAGGGAGTTATAGGTCATTATACCTGCCAGCGTAATAAAAATGGTAATGAGATAAACAGTAATCTTATTATCAATGGCCCAACTGGAAGGTTTAAATTCTTTTATTTTATCTAACATTTTAAATTGTTATTAGTTGTATTTAAAATTGTCAATTGCCACTTCGACTCCGCTCAGTGTCCATTGCCAATTTTGTGTTCTATTTCTTTACGGTAATTTTATCACCCTCATTGATTAAGTCATATCCTTCGCTAATCAGCCTATCACCTTCTTTCAATCCTGATGTTACTTGGGCATAGCCGTTATATTCTCTATCAATAGTTATTGCCTTTTTTACGGCAATGCCATTCTCTTCTACTAAAACATATTTTTCAATATTGTCTTTTTGTATGAATTTGATAGGGATGATAATTTCCGGTTTAGCGGATTTGTAATCGTTGATTTTCAATTTGGCTACCATATTGGGATGGTATTCTTTTTTGCCACTCAATAAAACTTCAACCCCAAAAGTTCTAGTTAAAGGACTAATTGCGCGAGATGCATAATTTACTTTTGATGTCAATGAATCATTAGTATCGGGAAAATAAATCAGTACTTCATTGCCGTTCTTTATCCTTGAAGAGTATGTTTCAGCAACATCCGCTTTTACTTTAAGGTTAGAAAAATTAACGACGGTAATGGCATTCATTCCGGGCATTATTTGTTGCGCAAGTTTAATGTTCACCGCATCAACAGTTCCGTTTATTGGTGAAATAATTTTAGTCATGCGCAATTGCTCTTGCATCAAGTTCATTTTTTTCTCAAGACTTTCTTTCGTTGCTTTTGCCTGCAAATATTGTATTTCGGTGCCAATTTTTTGGTTCCAAAGGTTCTGTTGTTTCTGAAATAGTTGTTTTGATAGATCGAGGTTGGTTTGCAAATCAGACATCTGTTGATGAACGGCGCTTGCATCTGTTTCTGCCAAAATCTGACCTTTACTTACTTTATCACCAACGCTTACATTTATTTTTGTAATTGTTCCTGGCATTTGGCTTGATAGCGCAACATTTTCGTCTGCATCAATCCTACCTTGAACATCAATATAGGTTTTAAATACCTGGGGTGCTATAGATACAGTGCTGACTTCAGCCAATTTTTCTTTTTTAGCAGTTGTATCAAGCTTTGCAATTTCTGCTTCAACAAGTTTTATTTTATCAGCAGTTGCTTTGGCTTCTGTTTTCAGCGACTCAAGCTCCTTTTTCTTTTTTGCTAATTGGTCATTATTACAAGCTGAAAGTAAAACAGCTGAAATAATGATTGAAATTAAAGTCTTCATTTGATTGATATATTGGTTGTTTATTATTTAATATTTGTATTGTTTGCCTTTAGCTATTGGTGTAATCTAAAGTATTAGAATCTTGACGGTTGGCCCATTGCCTGGTTGTAGTCGAGTTTGGCCACCAGTAAATCATATAGGGCGGTGAGGTAGTTAGTTTGGGCTGTTTTTTGGTCTTGGGTGGCAGTGGTTAATTCCAGATTGCTTCCCACGCCTTCCTTGTATTTAATAGAGGTGGTATTCACTATCCTGTCTGCAAGGGCAAGGTTCTCTTTTTGCTGTTCAACGTATTCTTGCGCACGCAGGTATTTCTGTTTAGCTTGGAAAGCCTCAAGACTCAATAAATTTTCAACATTGGCGATGGAATTTTCTGTTTTTATTTGAGTTATTCTCGCTTTTTGTATTTTAGCATCATTCCCGAATCCTGAAAAAATGGGGATATTTAGTTGTACAGCCAAGAAGTAGTTGTCGTACCATTTGCTGTAATTAAGTTTTTCGCCAAAAGTACTTTGCTGGTAGGTGAAACCACTAGCCAAACTAGGGTATTTGCCGTATTTGAAGCGTTTAAGGTCGTATTTATTTAATACCAATTGTTGCTGTAATATTTGGTACTCTGTTCTATTGGTAAACTTCAAATCTGTCGTGTCCATAACCGTATATCTGTCGTTAATTAAATTAATATCATCTACCAACTTAAATGGTTGTTCAGGGTTCATGCCCATCTTAGATTTCAAAAGGGCGAGTACGATTTGGTATTGATCAGCCAGTTTGTGTTTGGTCACTGTAATATTGTTGAGTTGTAGTTTTAGCCTATCCACATCTAATGATTCCACTAGGCCCTCATTATTAAGTGCAACGGTTTGGGTGTACAGGGAATTTAAGGTGGCGTAACTGTTGCCTACTAATATTATATTTTCAGAAGTAATGGAGGCAAGAAAATATGTCTTGGCAATGTCCATCCTGATATCGATAGCAGTTTTATCCGCCATTTTTTTGGAAAGTTCAGTAAATTCACTTGCAGCTTTCAGGCCTACAAAGTACCCACCATCCAGCATTAGCCAACTTATATTCAATGCTGCTTGCGTGGTGTATTTATTTCCTACTCTTATGGGTGTTGGGATGCCATTAACTGGAAACACAAATACCTGCTTTTGTATAGCATCCTGCATTTGGATCTGCACTTTGGCCTGCGGTATACCTATGGATTGTACTTCCTTTACTTGTTGTCGTGCATAGGCAATATCCGCTAGTGCATTTTTGAAAACAGGACTGTTAGATAAGGCATAATCTATAGCCTGCTGCAGTGTAAAAGACAAGGTATCCTCAGTTTTTCTCGGTGTAATTTGACTGTATGATTTAAGGCTGATAGCGAAAAATAATACAAATAGCAATTTCATTCTCATTATTGCAAGATTATATTGGTTAATGTTTTTTTATTTTTATGCAGG
The DNA here is from genome assembly GCA_038324665.1 of Bacteroidia bacterium. Taxonomy (GTDB): domain Bacteria; phylum Bacteroidota; class Bacteroidia; order NS11-12g; family UBA955; genus JABMMZ01. The sequence goes on along the minus strand of JBBQIF010000061.1, from coordinate 3,633 downwards.
TAGTTTAGGCCTTCCTCTGTACAAATTGCATGGAAATGGTAATTAATCATAGCCACATATTTTTCATGGAAAGGTATCAGATTCATAGATGAATTTTCGCTATCGATGCAGGTATAAACCAAAGCCATGTAGAAGCCGGCTACGATATTTACTTCAATGTCCTTCCTGTAGATTTTCTGCTTAATGCCTGTTTGCAGGTTGCGGGTTAATTGAACGAACATGGTTTTTTCCCTATGATTGGTTAATAATTCGAAGGTTTCAGGATGGAATTTTTTTAGGTCGAATAACAGGCCTTGACTCACTTCTCTGTGTATGCCAATCATCATTTCTGCAATTTTGAGGATTTGTTGTATGGCATTTTCTTCATTTGTCATGATAGAAAAGACAATTTTATCTATTTCTTCTAAATGGATAATTATTGTTTTTTTTACCAGATCATCTTTATCTTCAACGTATTGGTACAGTGTCTTTTTTGAAATACTCAGTTCTCTGGCCACATCATCCATCGTAATGCTACGTATTCCGTAACGCATAAATAATTTCTGGGCTATTTCACAAATTTTAATCAGCATCTTATTCGATGGCGCAAAATACTCTCAAAAAAACTTAGGAAACAAATTTAATTTTAATAGTTTCCGCAGTTTATAGACTAATGAACATAAAAATCGGATTAATATGGAAATAACTCCAATTTAATAAAGAACCATAAAATTTCGGGTGCAAATTTAAGGATATAAATTATTCATGTTTTTATTTTTTTGTTAAATTATTTTAGGATTTGGCGGTAAGGTGAATTAGTAGTACAAGATTATATAACTTGTGACGCTATCAGGAATAACTGCGTTGTTCCTCTTGGGGGGGGCTAACAAGTCTTTGTTTTTTGCAAAATGCTGGGCATTTTTTCAATTTTAATTTGCCAAAGCTTTTGAAAATAAATTTTCAACGCTTCTGCAAATTAAAATTGGCCTTCGGCTGCAAAAAACAAATACTTGTGACTCTATCAGGAATCGAACCTGAATTTAGGGCTTCGGAAACCCTCGTTCTATCCGTTGAACTATAGAGCCATTTTGACGGGGCAAATATAGTTAGCAATTGGGAGTTAACAAAAGGTTATGGGAAGAAGGAAAAAGTTGAATGATAGTTTTTAGAAAAAAATACGAAGCTAATATTCTGCTTACAGCCTACTTCCCATTTCCGCTTACTGCCTACTCTAGTCTTCAATTATTAAATTAACACACTTCCAAATCAACCTCAAATATCAACTGGCCCAATGGCTTTTTTTGCCAACTGTCAACTTCTCGCATTGCCAACTCTCCCCAGACATTGTCATTTTTCGGTCAAATAATACCCCCTTTTACAACTTTTAACACGCTCCTACGTCTATTATATAAATGTGATTGTGAATGTTAAGTTTGCAATACCTCATGTTATATGCTGATGCAAAAGAGCTACTTATTACTAGGTAGCTTTTTTGTTTTCCTGTGCTATTCAAAACCCGTCATCACGGACCCTGGGCTGGCAACTTGCATTTTATTCACCCTTATCACCTGGTTTTCCTGTCTGGTAGAAGCATTTATTTGTTGTCTGAATTCTTCGCCGGTACAAGTATAAACGTCGCCTTTCCCATTGCTTAATATAATGCCTCCCATATTGTTATAGCTTAACATTAGGTAGGCTGGGTTAAAGGTATAGGTGCCCTTCGCTATGTTGTCAACTATGTAGGCCGCTTCAAGACCCTGAAGTGTAGTATCAGAACATATAAATTTTGAATTGACAACGTACATTGGCTTACTGATGCGGTAAAGCTGGTCGCAATTAAAAAAACCTAGAAGCGAAACATTCATTTTGTAGATTGGGGCATTCGTTTGATTATTGCTAGGAAAAGCAGCGGTGTATATTTGCTTGTTTATTGGCATCCACCTCCTAGGGATGTTTGAAACTGTCTGATTGAATTTGGTTTCTTTAATTGCAAGCAATCTTAGGTATTTGCGGTACGCTCTTTTAAAACTATTATTTGGTCTTGTCTTGCCATTTGAATTCGTAATGGTAGTTTTCACTGCGATTTGAATAAAGCCATCCTTTGTCTTTAGTTCAATAATTGCCTCTTCCGCATTGTTCTCATAATAAATACGACAATCGGTATAGCATTTCCCTTTTTTATAAAGTTTGGCGAATTCTGAAGGTTTCAGTTGTCCGCTGTATTCAAAAGCAAATTCGTTAAAAGGGTTTAGCTCAGGAAAATAAAGCGATGTGTTTAATTTAGTGGGTTGGCGAGAAGTAATCAAAGTGAAAACCACTTTACCATTCTTACTATCACTTCTTTCTGAGTCAGTCTTCAACCGGATCAAGGTTTTTCCTGGTTTTATTCTTGACCTGTTAGGATTCCGTGTCCAAGTGAAAAGATCGTTGTCATGATGTCTGCGCAAGGATAATACCGGAACATTGATATCCGTATAAATATCCTTGGGAAATAAATAGTTATAGGTAAGGTCTGTATAACGGTCGGCAAATTCAGTTTTGTCTATCATTGTCCATATCCCTTTGTTGTTGGGATTGGATGGACCTGAAAATAGCCGTTGGTCATATTCCCATTTACCACTTTTTTCGTTCAAAGTATATAAATTGAAATTCCCTGAATCTTTATTGTTTTTAAATTCAATACCTATTTGTTTCCCCTCCCTTAATTTCAATTCTTCTGAATTTGCAAAGGCCCTAATTTCAAACATGCCGTTGGTCTTAAACATTTCTGTTTTGCCCGCAGTGTCATAAAACATCGTAATCCCCGAGCTTAAAATATCGGCAGGTGTCCTGATGGACCTATAAAGGATATTGACATTTCCTTCAACAGTTTTGCCTGATGAGGTGGTAAAAGCATCCGGGGGAATGTTGATGATGGTTTGGTCATTGCAAAGAATTGTGTTTTCGCTTCCAGGGTTAATGGTAATCTTCTCGAAAATAGGTTTTGTGTTTTTTACCAATGGTTTTAGGTTGTCGTTAGCCTTATAATAAGTTGCGGGATTGAGTGAGGTAAAAGCAGCCCTGTCGGTAGTAAATGCTTTGTGGCTCATTGTATTAATCTTTTCTTCAACATTTGGCCACAAAGCTAATATCCATTGTTTTGTGCTGTCGGCATCAAGGTCTATGGCCTCGGTATAAGCGTTTAATTCTACAGAATTTTCAAGCGTATCATTGATAGTATAGTTCAAATTAAGGTCACTTGAAAGCACTGGGTTCGGTTTATCTGCCATCAGGTTTATTTCTACCAATGATTTAAGTTGGCACACAGATGATGGCAATTGACGAATATTTTCAATATAAAGGTCAAGTTTGTATAAGCGTGTTAATGCGCTTAGTTGTCCAACCTGTTCATATTTGAATTCCGAATTCTGAAGGCACAATGTCTCAAGTTGTTTTACCTGCGATAATAAGCTAAAATCAAGTGAGTCGCCTTTTGTGTATTGTATAATAAGGGTTGTGATATCCGTATTTAAAATTAAAAAATTTAAGAATTCAGAAATTTTGCCTTTAGACAAGTTCCTTGTATCAATTTTTACGCCTGTGCAAAGCGGATACTTATTCATTTTAGCCTTTAGGCGCGAAGCCTGCTTCTGGTTTTCAACCTCAATATATTCT
>JBBQIF010000060.1:0-10786 GCA_038324665.1 Bacteroidia bacterium | reverse complement strand
ATTAAAAGCAATTAAATGTATTACCCAAATATTTTGATTGCTTCCTGAGTAAGAAGGCATGCAATTCAAAGTAATATCTACATATTGTTGGTACCATTTATTTAAATCATATATTTCATTGACTGAATGTTGATATAAGATATTATATTCATTAAGTACATTGCCAGTCTGGTCAAGGCGATTTAATATTAATCTATACCCTGTTTCACCTTTTGTATTTAAGCCATCAAGATTAAGTGGGGTGGCATAATTGAATATATATGGGTTTGAGAATGAGTTACCTGAATTATTTGAATTTACATTAAAGTTAATATCTACATGGCAAGAAGTTATCTTAATTACACGGTTATCAGTAATCCATTCATCACATCCTCCATCACCATAAGCATTGAATACTACAAGAAAAATTTTGTAATATGCCTGCTCTCCATTTATACTGGGGACAAGGTATCTAAGTATGCCATTTGTTGCTTCATTAATTATGGAATTGATTTCAATAAGTTCTGAAATACTTCCAGAGTAAAGCTTGTTAATTTCATTCCCAATAAAGTTCCCATTAGCGTCCATTGCTTGAATAATGACCCTATAACCTGTTTCTCCGGTTGAGGCCATTCCATCAAGGTATATAGGTTCTGCATAGGCAAATTCTTTAATAGAGCCTGTCCCACCTCCTATTATATCCATTGCAACTACTGCCTTGCAAATTACTTTAACATATTCTATGGTGTATTCCCAATTAGAACAACCATTGGCTGGTGAATAACTATTAAAATTTACATGGTAAATTTCATACAATCTATATTGACTATTACCATCTGAGGGTAAGAACTTTTTATTCCCTGAAGTAGCTATTCGTACAACTTCATTTGCATCAATTATTTGATTAAACTTTCCAGTATAAAGTACATTGAATTCTGTACCTAAAAAGTTATTTGAGGCATCTATTTCTCTTATAAGAATGCGATATCCTGTGCCGCCAGTAGATCCTGTTGCATCAAGGTTTATATTCTCGCCATGATATACTACGATTGGATTAGATAAAGTGGAACCATCTACTCCGTTAATTTTCAATTTTGGTGTAGCGATGCATCCTGCAATTTCAAAATATTGAGGAGGTGATAAAAATGTATTTGAACAATCAATAAGTGAATTTGGGTTGGTAGGGGTAATGGTTAATTTATAATATGCAGTTTGGTTATTGATATAAGGAATATAAATATTTGTCGGGTTTGTTGTATTATATAGGTAGTTCAACTCCCTTTTAGATTCGTCAAGGAAATCTGTAGCACTAATATTTTTCTGAAAAAGAATACCTGTGACTTGACCTTGGCTTGTTACTTTTTCCACTAAAACTTCAACTTCTTCGATTGCAATAAATTCATTAAGTTGTATTGGTACATTGTCAGCATAATGATAAGAATGGCCCGATTGTAATTGAAAATTTAATTTTCTTTCACAAGTATATCTTATTGAAAAAAGTCCATCAGCAAATTTATCATTATGCAAGCTTTCTGGCAATTCCATATTCACATATTCTACACTTGAATTTGCGAAAAGGCGATACGAGCGAACTATTAAATCATTTTGAATAAATTTATTAACGTCTAATGAGTGATACCAATTAATTTTGTAAAAGCCCTTTTGAGGAACTCTCATTAAAAAATGCCTCTCGGAATTTTCTGTTCGAGGTTTAAATCTATTTTCAAGGGTTAATAGATAGTTAGGATAATTCCAGTATAATTTGGAAAAACTGAATCTTTGGTCCTGACACCAACCGATCACTAATTTATCGAAGGTCATTTGGAAATTTCTTAAACCTTCAATTGTTCCTATGCAATTTAGATTGGGTAATCCAGTAGTAGACTTTTCGACAAATAAGGGGTTGTCCAAATTCCCAAATTTGTTCATAAAACTTCCAATCCCCTTATAATGGTAATAGCAATCATTAGCCTGCAAGGTATGGTGTGCTTCGAACGATGCGGCTGTCCCTAGGCTGCCTGCAAAAGCACTGCTTATAGTAATATTATGGTGACTAAATCCAAAAGGATCCATATAATACAATCCAACTTCTGGGTTACATTTTTCATCACCAAGGCCCCATTCCTGGACCTGTGTTGGCATTGATATTTCACGATGAAATATGTCGCTTACATTGAAATGGGCATCTTCTTGTGCTTCTATTTTGATGCAATCAAGTTGCCAAGAGCAGGTAGGGTTTTTATAATAATTATGAGACGTTGAGTAATCCATTTCTTTGAAGATTAAAAACTCCTCATTTGTAAGAGGCTCACTTTTCCAACCGGATCTATGAGGGTCATTTAATAGAGATGTAGTAACCAAATGCTTTTGAGGATCATAAAATTTTAAAAATTTTTTAAAATTCTTATGCCAGGTTAAAAGTTGTTTACTAAAACCACTTGGTTGCGGAAATGAAATCCAATCAGCAGGATTTTGGTAATCAGGAAAAGTAGAATTATTTTTATTAGGTGAGTTGATGTTAATTATATCTAAACTCGCAGCATCATATGTCATTTCATTCCCTATTTCCCATCCTACAATATTGCTTGCATAACCCCATCTTGATACACTATACTTAATGTATGCTCTCATATATTTTAAAATATTAACATTGTAAAAATCCCATGGATTAGTTATTTCCCCAACATTAGGTGTATTGAACCGGGTGGTGCCATGCTTTAAATTATTTAAATTAAAGGCTAAATTATTCTTGAAGCCTCGATTATATCCGCCATTGTTTTTGTCATCATTTAAAGAGGGAATATATAAACAAGGCTGAATAAATACATTCTTGGATCTGGCATAATCAATAACATCATCTATAATTTTTGCACTACGTTGACTAAATAAATTGGTATGAAATTCATTGTCGTCTAGGACTTCACCTTGTATTGCTGGATTATAATACCATCCTGAGTTGCCATCTATCCAAAGCCTTAAAAAATTCATATTATTGGCAGCCATTTTGTCTATCACTCCCCTCATTCTACAGATATATGTTAATCTGTCTCTTACATAAAAATCATTGATACCATTTAAAAAACACATTTGCCCATTGTCGAAAAATAAATAAGTATTATTGCCTTCCTTTCTTTTAACAAACCCATTGTTTATTAGGTTGGGTTGTACAGTAACCGAACCTGAATTAAGGGAAATATAGCCATTGGGAAAATCCTTGTCCTTCCCAAAAATTTGATAAGTCCATAACCCCTGCTCCCTGAATGCAAACCTCATTTTCCATGATTGGAGAAAATTATTTCCGTTATTGCCAGTATTGCTGGATGAAATTCCAGAGTTAAAGGATGAACGTGGAAACATATCATCAGGTTGCTGATTTGGATTCCATGCACAAGGATTAGACATTTCATAATATGGTTCATAATAAAAAAAGTGAGCCTTAAAAGATTTTCCGGTCGGGCTATTTAAAATAACATATAAACTTACCTCATCTGAATCATGTGGTTTTTGATAGGTATTTGGGGCTGCTATTACTTGGACCTGTTTATTTAACTTAATTTCAATCTCAAATTTATCATACATTGCTACTTGATTACCTGTCAAATTATTAATTGGATAACCACTTTTTATTGCCACAGGCACCGTTAACTGAGAAAATGAAACTATTCCTTTTATCAATAATAATAAAAGAACAATGTTTTTTTTCATGATTAGAGGGTCTTATTTATCACAAATCTAGGATTTTTACTTTAAAAACAAAATTTGAAAAATTAACTCTAATTTAAAAAGCATAATATCACATATTGTCATTAATTGCATCTCAATACAAAAACCCAAACATCCACAATGGTATTTTATGTCCATTGCCATATTCAATATCATCAGCTGCTACGTAAGCATTTTTTGCGGCTTTCACCTGTTCGAAGGTCTTGCTTTTGCCGCCCACTTCAATTGCAAAGGTTTTATCAATCAGGAAATCCCCTTCTTTAGGATAGGTGACGCTGTGTTTGGCCTGTAATTGGTTAATAAAAAAGGTTTCCCGCATCATGCCTGTTTCAATGTGTTTATTCACAAGAGCATAGGCAAAATTGGTGTTGCCTAGGTATATTTTTTCAGGCTTGGTTAAGTAGCTGTCACTTTTACTACCACTCCGTAAAAGGCTTAAAATTTTAGCCCTTTCTAGCATGTTTAGATAGGACAAAATACTGGTTCTTGATGCAGCTAACTGACCTGCCAGTGTTGTTATATTAGCCTTATAGGGAACATTTTGGGCCAGGATATAAACTAACTTCTTGAGTTTAATAACAGATGCATAATCTAGTTGGTGTACTGCCATTAAATCAACCTCCAATGAGAGATTGATGGTATTGTTCAGTTTCTGTAAATAACTGTTTTTATTTTCTTTATAAAATGGAAAATAGCCATATCTTAGGTAATTAGAAAATTCTGCAATAGGTTTAATTTTTTGACATACTTCACGACTTACTTCCACATGGTTCTTTAAGATGTGATCCAAAGAATAAACGGAGAACTCAATCCCTTTTTCAAATATTAAAAACTCCCTGAATGATAATCCTTCCAGTTCATAATTCACCACTCTTCTGCTCAAATCTGCTTCCGACTTGTATATTTCAAGTATGGATGAGCCGGTAAACACTATTTTAAGGTCATCGTAAGTATCATAAATATTCTTAAGTTCAAGACTCCAATGGGGATATTTATGCACTTCATCAATAAATAGGTATTTGCCTCCTTTATTTACAAATTCGTCAACAAACCCTATGAGGGAATTATTTATAAAATAGATATTATCCAGACTGATGTAAAGACAATTGACATCTTTTAAATGATTTTGTTTAATATGTTGTAAAAGGAGGGTGGTTTTGCCACTGCCCCTTGCCCCTGTTATTGAAATCATTCGGTTTTCCCAATCAATATCCTTTAATAAATACCTGATGATTTCAGTATTTGTTTTCCTAAGTTTGGTCTGATATGCTGCATATAATACATCCATCCCACAAATATAATACGTTTTATATTAAGAACAAAATAATATATAAACGTATTATATAAAAAACACAAATAATGAAAAACGTATAATATAAAAAACATTATTATTATATAAACGTATTGTATAAAATACGATAATGTATTTTTCTTGAAGCCTTCTCTATACTGTCAATAAATTTATAGATAAAATAAGCCCAAGTATCTGCATTTTTGCAATTGATAAAAATGGATGTAGCCTCCCTGTATAATAACTGGTTGAACTTGGCTAGGGCAATCTCTTTGGTGGAAAATAACCGCGAAGAAGGACGCGATTTGCTGAAAAGTTTGCCTTTTAGTCATCAAACTCCTGTAATCGGGATTACCGGTCCGCCCGGGGCTGGCAAAAGCAGCCTTGTGAATGGCTTGATTAATTTACTTTTAAAAAAGAATTACAAAATTGGCGTTGTTGCCGTGGATCCCACTTCACCATTTAATTATGGATCATTACTAGGAGACAGGGTCAGGATGTCCGACCATTTTAATAATCCGAATGTTTTTATCAGGTCTGTTGCTACAAGGGGAAGTTTGGGAGGCCTATCAGCTAAAATATTTGAAATTACAGATGTGATGAGGCATGCAGGATTCGATATCATTATTATTGAAACGGTAGGCGTTGGCCAAAGTGAAGTGGAGATTGCTGGTCTGGCAGATACCACCGTCGTAGTATTGGTACCTGAGGCTGGCGACGAGGTGCAAACACTGAAAAGCGGATTAATGGAGATTGCAGATATTTTTATTGTCAATAAAAGCGACCGAGATGGTGCTGATATATTCATTAGGAATTTAAACGCATTGGTGCACCAGAAGCCGGATAATGGTTGGTGTATTCCAGTTATAAAAACTGTGGCGACAAATGGTACAGGGATTGATGAATTGTGGGGGTTTATAGAACAGCATAATCACTTGAAGGCGAGTATGGAGCACAGGCAACTGCTGTTGGTTGAAAAGGCCTGGCAACTGATACAAAATGAAAAAATGAAGGAAGTGAACAAAACATTGTTGATGAAAGATTTAATGGATCAGTCAAACAAAAAAGGGTTTAATCTGTATCATTACATACAAAAATACTTAAATCAAGGGCAATGATAACAATTTTGAGTGGGTCGGCAAGAAAGAACAGCAACACACTAAGGGTGGCCAATGCCCTAAAGAACAATATATTGAATGAAGTGCCTTCGGAACTTGTAAAAGTTATAGATTTCAATGGCTTCGATATCCCCTCTATCAATCAAGGTAATATTAACCCAGATGCATTGACAGCATGGCAAACAGAGCTTTTTGGTGCTATGAAAGATGCCAGCCTTATTTTTGTCTTAACCCCAGAATATAACTGGTTTCCAAGTGCCGAAATTATTCAGGTGATACATACTTTTGGGGATACCCCTTTTGCAGCTGCCTGGGAGAATAAGGTTTTTGCCACTTGTGGTGTGTCCAATGGCAGGGGCGGCAGGATGCCTGCTGTTCAGTTGAGTTACGCAATCAATAAGATAATTAGTGTGTTTAATTTTGAAAGTGTTGTTAGTGCCAGGATGTTCGAATCTCAATTTACCCATAACGCATTGGGTGAAAAAGGGGAATCAACAGGAAACATAGAATATGACAGGGGTATGAATGCCTTTGTAAATTATAATCTTAAATTGAACAAAAGGTTAAATGGCTAGGATTCTAAAATATTGGTGCTTAACCAATAACTATTAACTTTACGCTATTTTTAGCAAGATTCTTTTCCGTATTATAAAAAAAATTGCTTTAATTTGCAGCGATTTATGAAAAATATAAAAGCCAACGAACTGATAGGTAAATTGATAAAGGAAATTGAAAAAAACAGTGTCAAACCTGATAAGTTAATCCCTATGTTGAAGGAACTTCGTGAATTGGCCAAGACAGAGGAAGATCCATTGTTGACGCGCTCAATACGCCTTGTCTGCGAACACATTGAGGCCAATGGTGGTTGGGAATTCCAGACCTTGGAAGACAGTGAGGAAGTGGAAGAAAATTTAACCTACTTAATATCCTTATATGAAAAAAGTGATAACAAGTACAATCGCGATGAGATTCGTGAAATTGCCAATAACATGACTTCGGCTGCATAAATATTGAAATCCCGTTTACTGTATATTGTCAATTTAGGGTTGCTCCTACTGGTTTTACTTTACAGTACACCTGTTGGGTTTTTACACAATTGTAGCAGGTTTAATGAACATCATGCTTCAGCCGTTATTGAGAACCAGCACAGCGAATGTTTCTTGTGTGACATCAGGGTACCTAATATTATCCCTGCAGATTTATCCTTAATAGGAGTCATCTCAATGGTTGTAGGGGCTCTTTTTATTCTATATTTTTCAAATTACCTATCATTATTCAATCAGCGAATTTCTAATAAAGGACCACCCATATTACGCTTTCTAAAAGCTTAATAGTTTCCTTTTTTCGGTCAGTTAAATAACTGCATTGACAGCTTTATTTAACAAAAAACAATTTGCATTGAAAGTAATTTTAATCATTACCACACTTTTTTTAACTGTTTCACTTTTTGGCCAGGAAAGTGGGTGTCATTTTATTGTCACTGGTAAAGTAATTGACAGCAATACGCTTAAGCCATTAGAGCTTACGAATATTGAGGTTATGGGCGAAAAGGGCAAAGGAACTTCCAGCAGTAGTAATGGCGTTTTTATTCTAAATAATCTTTGTAAAGGAATGGTAGAACTCCATGTAAGTCATTTGCAATGTGAGCATATCCATCTGTTTTTTATTTTAAATAAAGATACTTCAATTGTTATCTATCTCCATCATTCAGATCATATAATTGACAAAGTTACGATTACTACTAAAAATGAGAACCAAGACAATCTTGAGACGGTGAATATAAAGCAAATTCAACTTTTAAAAGGCAGTTCAGTTTCAGAAATGATGCAGGCAATTGGAGGTATTACTATATTAAAAACGGGCGGAACTATTTCAAAACCAATGGTGGATGGACTGCATAGCAATCGAGTCATTATATTGAATAATGGAATACGCCAGGAAGGTCAAAATTGGGGGCTGGAGCATGCACCTGAAATTGATGCCTTTCTGGCTACTGAGATTGAGTTGTTAAAAGGGGCAGAAGCTTTGCGGTATGCGGCAGATGGGGTAGGAGGAGTCATAATGGTTAAGCCACCTTCTATATTTAATGAAAAATCCAACACATTAAAAGGTGAGTTGAATCTTGTGGGTAATACCAATGGCAGGGGAGGCGCTACCTCTTTGATATTGGGGAATATGATCTCAGAAAAAATTCCGTTATATTGGAGAGTGCAGGGTACTGTTAAAAGGAGTGGGAATATTAGAACACCCAGTTATTTCATGGCCAATACAGGCTTCAAGGAAATTAATTATTCTGCTGCTTTGGGATACCAGGGGAAGCGCTTGAAAGTGGAGCTTTTTTATAGTTCATTTTACAATAACATTGGTATTTTCAAGGGCTCTCATATTGGGAATATCGCCGATTTGGAAAAAGCTTTTAAATCTGATACGCCTACTGTTCAATCTGGATTTTCCTATGCCATAGACAGGCCTTATCAACAGGTGTGGCACCAACTAACAAAAGCAAATGCGGAATGGTTATTAAATTCTAAGAGCAAGTTACAGTTTGTAGCGGCCTATCAGAAAAATCATCGCGAAGAATATGATATTTTGCGTTCTTCAACATCCTATAAAGGACCAAATTTTGATTATTATATTAACACCCTTTTATCCGACATTACATTTATAAAAACCAACCTTCACAGTTTCAACTATACAACTGGGATTAATGCCACATATCAGTCTAATAGCTTTACAGGTAGATTCTTTATCCCTGGGTTTTACAATAAGGGCATTGGTGCTTATTTTATTACTGACAGGCGTATTGCAAAATGGAAACTAGAAGCAGCAATCAGGTTGGATTATAAGCATCTTACGGCCTATTTGTGGAAGGGAATTAGCTTGTCAGTCAATCAACTTTATTTTGGAAATGCAACCTATGCCATACAGGCAGCTTACCAGCAAAATAAGTACCTGAAAATAACAGCCGGCCTATCCAGTGCATGGCGCCCACCTGCTCCAAATGAGCTGTTTAGCAATGGCCTTCACCAAGGACTAGCTACAATAGAAATAGGCGATTCCTTATTGAAACCAGAAAGATCCTTTAACCAGTTCCTGAATTTGCGTTATGCCCACCATACTTGGTTATTTGAATCAGAACTATACGATAAGTACATTAATGGCTTTATCAATTTAGTGCCTGCATTGCCTGCCCAGTTAACCATTAGAGGTGCCTTTCCTGTTTATCGCTATGTTCAGCAAAATGTCAACATGGTGGGATTAAATTTAATGGTGAAACATGAATTTCAGCATGATATATTTATGAAATTGAGCAGTAATCTATTGATAGCTAATAATCTTGATAAACATATTCCATTAGCACAGATGCCGCCATTAAGCGCTAAGCTTTGGATAGGAAGGGACAATAAAAAATACATGGTGCAGTTTTGGTACCAGGCTACCGCACGACAATTTCGCTATACCGATGGGTCTGACTATGCAGCCCCACCCAAAGGTTTTGCGCTTTTTGGTATGGATGCATCACGTGATTTTAAGATAAAAAAGCAGGCCTTTAAATTCAATATTTCTATCAATAACATTTTAAACACAAAATACAGGGATTATCTTAACCGTTTCAGGTACTATACAAATGAGCCAGGATTTGGACTGACAGCAAGGCTAATAATGCCACTTCAACTTAATACAAAAAAACATCAATAATATTTATTTGACATGAATAACTTAAACAAAATTCACGCAATCATCATAATTTCTTTATTGCTTTTTGGATACTATGCCTGCAAAAAAAAGGAGCCTAAACCAGGGGATCCTCCGTTGAACGAAACGGAATTAATCACCACTTTAAAGCTTGTTTTCACAGATACCTTGAGTAAACAGGTAAGAACTGCAGTTTTTTATGATGCCGATGGAGAAGGGCCAGTAGCTCCTAGTATTTTTGATACTATAAAACTTAATTCAAACAAGGTTTATAAAACTAGAATCTATCTACTCGATGAAACAAAAGTTCCTGTTGACTCAGTTTCCAATGTTGTTTTGGCAGAAGCGGCCAACCACTTATTTGTATTTGCAAAGACAGGGGTTAATTTAACTTTTACAATAATAGATAAGGATAAGAATAATTTGCCGATAGGTTTGAATTCTTATTGGAATACCGGTGCAACTTCTGTAGGAACAGTGAAGGTTTCGTTAAGGCATCAACCAGGGGTAAAGGATGGTACTTATGCACCAGGGGAGACGGATGTGGAGGTTGATTTTCCTTGTATAATTAAATAATATTTGATTATACAATAAGTACATAGAGCAAGCCAAAAACTAGCCCTTTCTTTTGTTCTTTTATTTGTTCAATTTTGAAAATTATATGAGTTTCACATTTAAAGATATGTTAGGCAGAGAAATAATTCTGCAAAAATCGCCGGAGCGCATCATTTCCCTTGTTCCTTCGCAAACAGAATTGCTTTATGAACTGGGAGTGGGAGATCGGATAATAGGCCAAACGGTTTTTTGTATACATCCTAAAGAAGGATTAGAAAAAACTGCTAAAGTAGGTGGAACAAAGAAAGTAAAATATGAAGTGATTGATGAATTACAACCCGATTTGATTATTTGTAACAAAGAAGAAAACACGAAGGAAATTGTTGAAACGCTTTCAAAAAAGTACCCTGTGTGGGTGAGCAAT
>JBBQIF010000059.1:0-10857 GCA_038324665.1 Bacteroidia bacterium | reverse complement strand
ACGCGTATGGTACTGCTTGTATTTTGGTTTTACTTTATAGCGCATACGCTCATTTATTATTTAGGCATTTTAGGTAGCCACGGGTTGGTGAGGGTAATGGCGGTTACAGCGCCCTGTATTGCCATTATTGCAATATACGGTTTGAATTATATACTTGATTTTACCCCACCTTTTAAATACAAGACTATGTTGATTCCCATCTTTATAGTGATTACAGTATTACATGTAGGATATAAAGAGAATGATTATGCCAAGCCTTATCATCCTTGCAGAGCCACAGTAAAAAAAGATAAAACCCTCACCAATTTCGAACTGGCTACGGCATGGTTGCTAAAGGAAAATTTAATGTCCAGAACCATTATTCACCAGTTACCCGCCTTTAATGTATTGATGGGAAAGGACCCTTATGACCCTAAATCCAGTTATTATATCTGGAGCATCAATAAACCGGATGATTGGGCGGAGAAAGGTGTTATCGTTGTGTGGGATGGCTTCTATAGCACCCGTGAAGGTAACATGCCTCTAGAATGGCTGATGAATAACCCTAATTATAAACTGATACACAGCATTGAGGGTTATGAAACGCCAAAAGACAATCCGACTATTTATGATATTAGGATTTTTGAGAAAGTGAGTAAGTAAATCACAACTTAACAAATTTCAAGGCTTTAGTAAAGTGTATAAAACTCCTTCTCAATCACAAAAGAAGCAAGTAGTTACAAAAGTTGGTTCCTGAATAAATTCAGAAACAAGCACTTACTCTACAATTTAAAAGTTTACTTTTAAATTCAACTTATATGCTCTTTTATGCACTTATATGGTTCAAATTGTATTCAACTTTTTTTTTAAAAACAATAATCTCTAGATAAATTATACTTTATTAGGTTGCAAAACATTAACAAGATTAATATCATCAGGCGTAACAATAATTTTCTTGCCATCCTTAAGCGTAATCAAAACCATATTTTTATGTTGAGTAGCATACCAGGTCATGGCGCCTAACTTACCGCTTGAGAACTTACCGTAATATCCGAACAGACCACCTACTGCAAAAGTCCGCACCACACCTTTCATCTCTGCCTTATCAGTAAGTCTTACCTCGGCAATATCACTTAGCTTTATGCGTCTGTCTTTCGCCACTCTTTGTATAATGAACTCACCATTTTCTATCTTGTAATTTTGTGGACTGTAAATATAACAGACTACTGGAATTGATATTGTGAAAACAATGACTACTCCCACCAAAATCAGATTAAATGTTTCTATTGGTTCTTTATATATTTCACCAATTGGAATCCATACTACATATAATAGAAGCAAGATAACAATGGTACTTATAACCTTAACATTTGTATCATAAGATGCTGAATATTTCATATTTAAATTTATTTTAATGCTAGAATCCATGTCGTAATCATTTCCATCACTTCTGGAGCAAAGGTTTCTTCAATCTGTCCATATTCTGTAACTGCACCAGTACCAGCATGTTGCATCAGGTGGTTCAGATCTGGAAAAGTATGTACTTTAAACCCCCCTATGCCCGACCTGCTTAAGATCGTTTGAAGTGCAATGGCATTTGAAATGGCTGCTACCTGCACATCCTTTCCTCCATAAATCCCTAAAACTGGCGACATAATTTTAGACAGGTTTTTATCTGGCACATAATTAATAAAGTAATGAAACCACGGGGTAACAATGGCATGAAGCATCTGCTGCTGTTCTTTTAAAGTTTTAGAATATCCTGTCGTATCATGGTCTATTTCAGTAATCAATGTAACCTTGATAAAACTGTCGAGACCTGCATTTGCTGTAGCATAATCCGGTTTTGATTTTAAGTAATTGAATAAGCGGTGATTGAATTTTAATTGCGCTTTGATAGCCGCATCTGGTGTTCCGGCAGCTTTTAAAGTCATTTCCAATTGTTCATACATCAGCGAATCGATAGGGATAGCAGGTCCAGCCACCAGAATCTCAAACGCCACATTTTTATTCTTTGCCGAGATCATGGGGGCAATCATACCGCCCTCGCTATGACCTAACAAACCAACCTTACTGGTATTGATTCGTTTTTGGTCAGTCAGAAATTTGAAGGCATATTCGGCATCTTCAGCAAAATCAAGCGAAGTAGCTGATTTAAAAACACCTTCAGACTTCCCCGTACCTCTGTCATCATAGCGCAACACAGCAATACCCTGTTTTGTTAAATAATCTGATAAGACAAGGAAAGGTTTATGACCGAAAATTTCACTATTTCTGTCTTGTGGACCTGAGCCGCTAATTAGTACCACAGCAGGGAATGGCCCCTTGCCTTTGGGAATTGTCAATGTGCCGAAAATTGTAAGGTTTTGTTTTACATTCTTAAAACTTACTTCCAAAGATTCATAAGGTAACTCTCCAATCGGCTCTTGTGGCCTTACTATCTTCTTTTCCCCTACTGACCTTGACATTGTTAGAGGAAAAGTAGCAGGACCCTGTTGCCATACTAATTTCAATGAGTCAGAAGGATTTAAAATTCCTTCTACTTTTAATTGCATTTTTGGCAAACTACAGGTTAGTTTAGGTGTATTAAATACAACTGAAGTAAATGCAATACCATAAGCACCTTGGTCAGGGCTATCAAAAGTGCCTTTATAAGTCTTATCAATATTTTTTTGAATATGTAAAATAACTTTAAGTGTAATACTATTAATAGCAAGCGTGCCTTCCCAATTGCCTTCTATTGCTTTGTTCTGAGCTTTGATTTGATGACAGGATAGCAGTATTAATCCTGATAATAAGATAGAGTGAATGATGGATTTCATATAAATTAAGCGAATAAATTTCTGATAAAATAAATGGATAAAATTTCAGCCACCAGAATGCCTGAAATAAAACTGTAGATAAGACGGTTGCCTTTAAGATTGGTGGAAGTTTTAAAGGCATTAAAATATAATATCACCAACCAAATCATAAATACTAGTATCACCAAAATCAAACCTATAAAAAGCGGAATCTCTAACCCTGAAATTGGCAATACAGGATTTGCCATATCAATACTTTTCATCTTCTCTGAAAACTCTGACAAAAAACCTGTCGCATTCACCAGCGGAATAAAAGCAAAAGGAAGTCTAGCCAGCGCGAATGTCCCAGCTATATCAATAAATATGGGTTTTGCGCCAAGAATTAAGGACAATGGATAAAAAACAATAACGAGGCTAACCCACACAAGGATTTGATCGATAAGTGGTTGGTTGAAATTTTTTAAGGGCGCAAAATGAAGGTCTAAAACACCATCAAACCTAGCGTTGAAAAATCCGGCTAACAAGGCGCCACCTATAATAAAGAGTGCCCCAAATGAAAGGGCCTGCAAACCTGCTATTTTTACAA
This sequence comes from Bacteroidia bacterium, assembly GCA_038324665.1. GTDB lineage: Bacteria > Bacteroidota > Bacteroidia > NS11-12g > UBA955 > JABMMZ01. The sequence continues at coordinate 7,491 of JBBQIF010000059.1, read as the reverse complement.
AAGGATTGAATATTAATTTTTTACTCATAATGTTTTTGCGTTAAGTTCTTTTTCGGTTTTAGTGATTTTTGATATCAGATCATCGAGCATATTCCTGACTGTTGGGTAACTAAAACCAAGTTGGGTAGAAATATCTTTGATGCTGCCACTTGTTTTTACAAATTGAAGGACGAAATCAAGTTCTTGCGCATTCAAGTGGTTCAATACCGGTAATTCAAAAGCGCCTTCAATAGAAGTATCGCAATTGTTGCAATGTAGCTTTTGCACCTTCATCCTACCAGAGCAACTTGGGCAGGTAACAGGTAATATTTTATTAACTGACATATTAATTAATTACACTGCAATATTAATATTATTTATTTATATTTTAATTTTATTTATTATTTTTTAGATAAAATGCATACAATGAGGGTTAATATTTAGTTTTCATATTTTAAAAACCTAAAAAATTTAGAGAAAATTAAACCTTTTATTATTACAATTGGCTTAAATGGAAACAGAGAGAACCATTTTGAACCACAAAAGAAACAAAGAGAACAAAAGAAGAGTTAGTGCCTAACAATTATAATTTAGCTTTTAAAAGCTTCGCTTTTAATCCCTTTAATTCTCTTCAATTGTTTAATGGCTGCTATGCTACTCTGTGTTGAACCTTTTTGCTTCTTTTGCCTTTTTGTGTTGAGAGTTAAAATCCCAATGATTATTAAAGGTTCTAAAACCTAATTAATACTCTTATTTGTTATTTCAACCGATTTCAATCATTTTTGTATTAAACTAAAATTCAAATGGAAATTACAAAATCCTATTTAAATGATTTGACATACAAGGTCAATGGGGCAGCTATTGAAGTTCATAAAACTTTGGGACCTGGTTTACTTGAAAGTGTTTATCACCAATGTATGAAACACGAATTAAGATTAAGACAACTCAATTTTATTTCAGAAATGAAAATCCCTGTAAACTACAAAGGAATGGATGTGATTGCCGACCTGAGGTGTGATTTAATAGTTGAAAATTGTCTGGTAATTGAATTAAAAGCCGTCGAATCATTTCAACCCATTCATGAGGCTCAAATCCTGACTTATATGAAACTCCTAAAGGCTCCAAAAGGCGTTTTATTCAATTTCAATACTTATAATATCTATAATGAAGGTCAACAAACATTTGTGAATGAGTACTTTTCATCGCTTAAGGAAACATAAATAAAATAGGATACTTTTTTAACGGTTATAATAGTTCCTTTAAAGCGAAGCTTTAATACTTTTGTGTCTTCTTACTTCTTTTGCTTCTATTGTGTTAAGGGTTTTAAATTTCCCTTTGTGGTTAAAGGTCTCCCAACAATTTCGATGAATATTTTTCTTAGCTTTAAACAATTAATCAATAATTCTATACATTTGTTTCATGAAGAACATTAATATTTTCTCATTCCTATTTTTACTGATCGCCTTTAGCGCTTGCAAACAGGCCGACAAAACCATTACCACTGCTATGAAATACCCCTTAACTGATACCGTAAACACTGCCGACACCTTCTTCGGCAAAATTATCCCCGACCCTTACCGCTGGCTTGAGAATGATTTAGACCCGAAAACACGCCAATGGATAGATTCCCAAAATGCCCTCACCTTTTCTTATCTTGACAAAATTCCATACCGCGAAACGCTGAGGAAAAAAATGGAAGGTATTTGGAACTACGAGCGTTTTTCTGCTCCCTTCAACGAAGGCAAATACACCTATTATTACAAAAATGATGGCCTGCAAAACCAAAGTGTGCTCTACAGGCAGGTTGGCAAAGGCACACCTGAAATCTTCCTTGACCCCAACACATTTTCACCGGATGGCACAACCTCATTAGGTGGTATTGATTTCAGCAAAGATGGCAGCCTTGTGGCCTACCAAATTAGCGAAGGCGGAAGTGATTGGCGCAAGGTGATTGTTTTAAATGCTGAGACAAAAGCAGTCATAGAAGACACACTTAAAGATGTAAAATTCAGCGGACTTTCATGGAAAGGCAATGAAGGTTTTTATTACAGTAGTTATGATAAACCTAAAGGGAGTGAGCTCTCTTCTAAGACCGAGCAGCACAAATTATTCTTTCATAAACTGGGAGAAAAACAGTCGCAGGATAAATTGGTATTCGGCGGCAGCGCAACACCAAGGCGATATGTGGGCGGAGGAGTTACCGAGGACGAAAATTTCTTGGTGATTTCCGCTGCTACCTCTACAAATGGTAATGAGTTATATATCCAAGACCTCAGGCAAAAAAACAGCCCGATAAAAAACATTGTTAACCACTTCAATAACAATAATAACATTGTGCATACAGAAGGAAATACCTTGTACATTCTCACAGATATGAAAGCACCCAATATGCGTCTTATAAAAGTAGATGCGAGCAAACCAGGTTCTGATAACTGGGTGGATGTAATCCCTGAAACTACCATGCCCTTGAGCATTACAACTGGTGGAGGTAAATTATTCGCCTCCTACCTCAAGGATGCCACTTCTCAAATGTTGCAATACAGTTTAGATGGCAAAATGGAGCGCGAGATTATATTGCCCAGCAAAGGCACTGCTGATGGTGTGGGTGGCAAATGGGAAGAAACTACTTTGTATTATTCCTATACCAGTTATATTAATCCGAGTACTATTTTTTCTTATGATGTTGCCACTGGTCAATCCGAAGTATATAAAAAATCAGGGGTAAAATTCGATCCAGAAGGTTACGCATCCGAACAAATATTTTATAACAGTAAGGACGGAACAAAAATTCCGATGATGATTACCTATAAAAAGGGAATTAAAATGGACGGTAATAATCCTACTATCCTTTATGGCTATGGCGGCTTTGACATCAGCATCACACCTTCCTTTAGCACTGCTATGGTGGCTTGGTTGGAAGCTGGCGGTGTTTATGCAGTGCCAAATATTAGAGGCGGTGGTGAGTATGGCAAAGCCTGGCACGATGCCGGAACCAAGTTCCAAAAACAGAATGTATTTAATGATTTTATCGCCGCTGCAGAATGGCTAATCAAAGAAAAATATACCTCCTCCAATTTTCTGGCAATTTCCGGAGGCTCTAATGGCGGCTTGCTGGTAGGTGCCTGCATGACCCAAAGACCAGAACTCTTTAAAGTGGCCTTGCCAGCTGTAGGTGTTTTAGACATGTTGCGCTACCATAAATTTACAGCCGGTGCCGGTTGGGCTTATGATTATGGCACAGCAGAAGATTCTGTGGAAATGCTCAATTATCTCTTGCGTTATTCTCCTTACCACAATTTACATAAAGGCATGAATTACCCCGCAACAATGGTAACCACCGGCGATCTTGACGACCGAGTAGTACCTGCGCATTCATTTAAGTTTGCCGCACGCCTACAAGCCATGAATGATGGCCCCAACCCTACCCTAATCCGCATAGAAACAAAAGCCGGTCACGGAGCAGGAAAACCAACTGCTATGATTATTGCCGAATATGCCGACAGGTTTTCTTTTGCACTTTGGAACATGGGGGTGAAGGAGTTGAAATGAGATTTTACTTTTTAACACTACTCTATTTTTTCTATGAATTCTAATTATAAAGCATCATCAAAAATTTTGTACATATTGCCTACATTAAAAACCAAATTTCAGTAAAACGGTACATATAAAAAAGCTTATAGCTCCTAATATTTTTCCAAAAACGGCAAGTATCTTTCCGTTGCCATCACCGTCATTAATCTGTTGAATTGCTAAGTAGGAAAATCCTTCAGCAAAAATTGAAAGTATTAAGCTTGCAATAATCATAATTAATAAAACTGTATTAGATGGAGTCAAAACAAAGAACCCAGAATAAAGAAAAATTGCAGCAAGTGCTCCAAACATAAAACCCAAGAGGGCATTTTTGTTTATATAAAATGAACTGGATTCTTTTATTCCTTTCAGTTTCTGCTCAGTTGCAGTTTTAGATAGTATCTCCTCACTTTTGTTTAACTTGTAAAATATCTTACTCTTTTTAAGTGGCGAAGCAAATCCTTTAAATACTAGATGCTCCGTATTGACAAACGAAATGCTGTCCTCATTAGTACAAGTGGTCTTCTTTATAGATTGTTGGTTGTGCTTAACAATCTTTACATTATCATCCTTATTCTCTACTTTTCTATTTCCACTCAACCCAAGTTGTAAGTTAAAACCACGTGAATAACGCATTTTTTGAATGCTACAACCTTGGATTAAAAGCATCACGAATATTATTAAACATAAGTACTTCATACTTACAAATGTATCATAATTGAACAATTAAATTCAACGCAAATAAATTTCTTAAACCCTGCCTATCTTAAAAATATCACTTGAAAGCAAAAAACGGATAATTTCCATCCACAGCTTTTTGTAAATTGCAATTCAAAACCTAACTATTCAATATGGAATTGAGACCAAAAAATCTTATAAACAGGGTATTAATTAATACAATGGGAAAGCCTTAATTAATAAATTTTTGCATTTGAACAGTAATTTGAGATCAGTAAAGGGTTAGAAACTATTTGCAACTAAAATGAATCTATCAAATTAGCAAGCGCTTATAACTTGTCTTTTTTAATACTAGAAAACACCAAATCATTTAAGAATGCTACAATCTCACTTTCTTGTTTCGATTTACCAAAGTCCGTAAGCGAAGGCAAATTATTCATAAAGAAATTTTGAAAATGAGCCATTTCAATAATCGTTGATGCTAATGATTTTGGGTACTTATACTTTGGATTACATTCCGATATTATATTTCCAACCACTTTACAAAGGTCTTTATAGGGCTTAAAGAATTGCTGTTTATTGTCTTCGCCTACTTGCTTAGTGAGATATGCTTTTGAACCTTCAGCGATGATAATTTGATGGAGTAAGCTTTCATTAACATAGCTCGTTTGTTCATCGTCTTCAGCAGCTTTTGCAAGTAAATTAATCACCTTCTTCAATTTGACATTTGGGTCTTTAATATTATTGGTTTGAAAACTTATTTGAAATTCAAGCCACCCCCAATACCAAGCTGTTAGATATAGTAGCACCTTGTGTTTATTTTCAAAATAACGATAAATACCTGCCTCAGTTGTCCCAATGTGCTCAGCCAATTTTTTGAAAGTAAATAGTTCAAAGCCATTTTTATGAATTAATAAAATACTGTATTTGAGTATGTTTTTACCCAACTCTGAACCTTCCGGATTTCGGAGGAATAATGCCTTATTCATTTCTATTTGCAATTGTAACTTCATTTCAAATATTTTTGCTGTATAAAATTCAAGTGACAAAGGTACTAGAAATATTTTACAATCTTTTTCGATAGTTTTACTATCTTTTAATAAACTTTTACTATCTTTGCAGTGAATCCAATATTCAACTATGCTTCTAAATAAAAGAATCCCAGCAACTTATATATTGAATAAGATAAAGTTTGATCTTATTTATGTATCAGTTGTTTCATTAACTGTTCTATTTATCACAGACAAGTATCAAGCATTATTACCAGAAATGCCGCCTACTATTCCTGCGTTTATAGGAACGGCCATTTCAATTTTACTTTCATTCATGCTGAATCAATCTTATGACAGATGGTGGGAAGCTCGCAAAATATGGGGAAATATTGTTAACGACTCCAGAAGTTTTGTACTTCAGTTAACATCATTGGTAGCGAAAGACAATGAAGTAACAATCAAGAAAATCGCCTATAGACAAATTGCTTGGTGTTATTCATTGGGACAATCACTCAGGGGACTTGATCCAATAGAAAAAATTGGAGATTATATTTCTGCTGATGAAATTGAAGAATTAAAACATCATAACAACAAACCCTTGGCATTATTGAATTTGCATGCTAAAACCATTAAAGAACTAAAGGGCCAAAATCAATTAGACATATTTTCTCAATTACAATTGGATAACACACTTATACGATTTTGTGCTGCACAAGGGAAGGCTGAACGGATTAAAACAACTGTATTTCCGGTAACCTACCGCATATTTCTTCATGCCACTATTTATCTTTTCGTAGTTACACTGTCTATTTCTTTAAAAGATGTTGCCGGTTTGTTTGAAATTCCCCTATTAATTTTTATTTCATCAGCTTTCTTTTTGCTGGAAAAATCTGCAACACACATGCAAAACCCATTTGACAATAGGCCATCAGATACGGCAATGACCACTATTGCAAGAACCATAGAAATCAATATTAAGCAATTACTACAACAAGAGACGCTTATTATTACCAGTGAGCCACAAAATTTTTACATCTCCTAAATAAATAAAATAATCAAATAAATGAGAACCATTACAAAAGAAATGCAACTAGCCATAACCCCTCCAATGGCTTTAGAACTATTAAAAGAGGGCAATAAAAGATTCGTAAACAACCTTAAAGTTAACCGAAATCTATTGCAACAAGCAAACGAAACTTCCGATGGGCAACATCCATTTGCTGTAATACTTAGCTGTATTGATAGCAGAACATCCGCAGAACTAATTTTTGACCAAGGACTTGGTGACATCTTTAGTATTCGTATAGCAGGAAATATAATTAATGAAGATATTTTGGGCAGTATGGAATTTGGTTGCAAAGTTGCGGGCTCAAAAATTATTGTCGTTCTTGGGCATACAAAGTGCGGTGCAGTGCGAGGAGCTTGCGACCATATAGAAATGGGTAACCTTACAGCATTGTTAACCAAAATTAGACCTGCTGTTGACGATGAAATTATAACAAAAGAAAACCGCAATTCCAGTAATTCTGTATTTGTTGAAAATGTCGCAGCTATCAATGTTAAGCGCACTGTGAAGTCGATATTGGAACGCAGTCCTATACTAAAAGAACTAACCGATAGCGGCCAAATTGAAATTATTGGCGGCACACACGACATTACATCAGGTCACGTAACTTTCTATGCTGACACTTTGGCTGTGGGTTCACAATGGAGAAGTTAGTAAGTGATGCAGCAGTTGTTTAAATAATTAACGGATGCAACATTATTTCAATTAAAGCACTTAGTTATATCAAACTTTACTTTTTCTTAAGATGGGGCTCATGAACACTTTTATAATTAATAAACACGGCGACCGAAATACAAGACACCAGTTGAAGTTTAGATTTTCTGCAAACTTTGTTGTGAACTTTAACCCTTATTTATATTAGACGAGAGCAGACTTTCATTGCTTTTGATTTGAAATTTCTATGATAGACTCTAAGCTGTTTATTAAAGTAGCAAGTTTTTAAAAAGGGTTATATTACGTAAAATTAAAACAAATAACGATAGGTGGCTGTTCCAATCTATATAAATGTTAAATTGCAATTATTATGAAAGACAATCGGTTGCCACAGAAATACATTAAACTTACTATATCGCTTTTATTGATTTTATTAAGTGCCTGCCATTCTAAGAAAGATAGCATCAGCCCTGTAATACAAACAATCACAGAATCTGTTTATGCTTCAGGGGTTATCGTTAGTAAAAATCAATATCAGGCTTTTGCAACTGT
>JBBQIF010000058.1:0-10875 GCA_038324665.1 Bacteroidia bacterium | reverse complement strand
GTTTAGTATTTCAATTCATAAATTTCTTTGCCGATTAATTCACCCTTCTCATTATAGAATTCCCAGGGTCCATAATAATTGAAGGGCAAGGCGTCATCAAGAAATATGATTGCCTTTCCATTATTGTCAAAGAATGAAGGTAATTTCCTGAAATGAAAATTGCCTTTTGCAAATAAATTACCATTTGCATTATAAAATTTCCATTGCCCAAATGGCTGCAATTCATTTCTTCTGCACCAATGTCGTAAGGAATCTACAGGTTTATTGAATGTCAACTCTGAGCCTCCGTAAAAATTGATATTTTTTGATATATGGATCAATGGTTCAAATGAAAGGCCTTCTGCCTGGCAGATTCCCCTTGTGTTAAAGTAGCGCACATAAAATGAAGTGTCTGATACCCTTCTGGATTCTAGTTGTAAGACGTTTGTAAAGCTGTCATAATATCTTTTAAATAATACCAGATTGCTCGAGTCTTCCATTCGTTCCAACAACATGATTGTATCCTTGCACCCTAAAATCGCCAGGCGTTTATGCGGGTATGACTCAAAATCAATATTATGATCTGTGGGGTTGTATACTATGGTGCGCCCTTTTGTAGAAAGGAGTACAACTGTTCCCGGCCTATTGCCTCCAAATGAACCCCTGATGGTATATTTCAAGGGCTTAAGCATATATACCGTATTATTAAGGACAGCCTTGACACTGTCAATAATAATTTCTGCACCATTTGATGCGGGCTCTATTTGTTCCCTTAACATGTCTAAACAATTCCCCGTAACTTCCCTTGAAGTATATTGTAAATTATTAAAATCCCTGTAATGAAACCGGTAACTAACCACGTTGGCCCTGACGCCATCATACCAGAAATTTGGCAGGTATGCATAAATAAAAGACATTAACTTAATTTCCCAACTATTGTATTCCCCGGGAGGCAAACTCCCTAATTGTGCCACCAAATCTAAATTTTGTTTTACACGGAATACTGTTGAATCCAGCCATTTTGGGTTTTTTGAGCGCTTATCACCAACATAAATGAGCGTGCTCCACAATTTAGTATCAAAGGGTACTTCAATGAAAAATGAACCAACACTATCTATCACCTTATAATATTTGCAGTAAACCAATAAGTTTTTTCTTTTAATTCCTTCATAAGCTAAATCAATCCTATTGGTAAGGCCTGCCACCAGGATTTTTAAATTGGCATTCCCTGCTACCACTTGCGTTTTAGCAGCATTGCAAAATACCAGGAAAAGGACCAAGCAGATAGACTTGCTGAAAGACATACTTCAATTATAACCTTTTTCAGGAGATTTTAGTATAATGGTATTACTCTTTAAAATAAATTGAAGTTTGAAACACGGTCATCCTGAAAAACCTGTGAGGCTCTGTGAACGGGTTTATTCAGGATGACCGTATTCATTATCAAGATTCATTAAAACGACTTTAGAATGACAGCTTCTTTAATGAAATCCATTGTGGAACCACTATATTCGTTTTAATGAAACCCGGCTATACATACATAATGAGCAATAAGAACAGGACTACATTTTATATTGGCGTGACAAGTGATATTAAGGGGAGGGTGGCAAGTCATAAGGAGGGCAAGATTGATGGTTTTACAAAAAGTTACAATTGCTTCGATTTGGTTTATTTTGAGAAGTTTGACAAAATAATAGATGCCATAGCAAGGGAGAAGCAACTTAAAGCATGGCGACGTCAATGGAAAATTGACCTCATTCTTTCGGTGAATCCTGATATGGAAGATCTTTCATTAGATTTCTCGTAGGGTTGAATTCAACAAACATAAAGAAAACCTTCGCTAACTTAAATTGTATTTGGGACCACGGTCATCCTGAACTTCTCTCATGGAGCAAAGCGGAATAAAAAGGTGCGCAACTTCGGGCGCAGCTTTATTCAGGATCTGCGGAACACATGCCATACCGTTATCAAAGCTAGTGACTGTGTAAAGTTTGTTGAAGAGTGAACCTCCACTTTTATCGCTGAAACAAAATCCTGTTTACATCATGGGATTCTGAATAAATGCCCAAAGCGGCATTTTTCAGGATGACCGTATTCATTATAAAGATTTTCTGAAGCGAATTTGTAAATAACCTAAGGCTTCAATGTTTTTCAGGATGACTGTATCCATTAAAAAGATTTGTTAAAGCGAAGTAGTGGTTTCATAAAATCAAAAATCAAAAACCATCAATCACAAATTCCTGTCACTCCATCCCTTGTCTCACCACCTCATACATCACCAACGCTGCAGCTACAGACACATTTAATGAATCCAGTTCCGAGCGCATGGGGATTTTTACCAGCTTATCGGCCAGTTTTAATAGGGCGTTCTGTATGCCGTCTTCTTCGCTGCCAATGATAATAACGCAGGGCATTACATATTTTTCATAATACAATTCTTTGTTGGCTTTTTCGGTGGCGGCTATTATTTGGAGACCGTCGTCCTTTAAATGTTTGATGGTTTGAAACATATTCTGGGAGCGGCATACCGGTATATGCATTAATGCGCCTGCAGAAGTTTTAATGGCTTCATCTGTTACCGTGGCAGAGCCTTTTTCAGGAATGATAATGGCATGAGCGCCGGCTGCCATTGCTGTGCGGGCTATAGCCCCGAAATTGCGCACATCGGTGATACGGTCGAGGGCAATGATGAAGGGTTTTTTATCGGCCTCCAACATTTTCTTTACCAATTCTTCGGCATTGCTATAGGTAATAGGGGAGACCTTGGCTACGACACCTTGGTGGTTCTTGAATTTACTCAAGGAATCCAGCTTCTCTTTAGGTACTTCCGTGAAAATAATATTGTGCTTATTGAGTATCTGTTTAATGTATTTCAACCCATCGCCTATTCCTTTCTGCACATATACTTTTAAAAAAGTTGTTTTTGCCAGTATGGCTTCCTCCAATGGGTGAACCCCAAAAATAATTGTTGAATCGTAATATTTATCTTCCATCCTATTTATACATAAAGCCCCCTCGAGAGGGGACTTTAAAGTTTATATTTTAATTTGCTTGACGTCTATTGTGAGTTAATGAAAGAGGTAACTGCAGGTTCAAGTTCTTTCAACTGCTTATCCATCTCAGCATGTGTTTTTGTCATACCCCAGGTCTTGGCATACTCGTCTGCTCTTTTCATAAAGTCAAGTGCATCCTGTGTATTCACCTGTTTCATATAATCCGTGCCTTGGCTTCTTCCATTGAATTTTACAAAATAGGCACATTCTTGCTTGGCAATTTCAAATACCCCTTTAAGGTGTTTTTCGGCCTTTTCTTTTTGGCCTATTTCATAATAGATCATAGCTATACTAAATTTAATATTCCCTTTTGTTAGTAGAACATCTTCAGGTAACACCTTTTCACATTTGTCCAGCAGGTCGTTGGCCCTTTGTTTGTATTCTGCTACTTTTGCCTGTGCGCCTGCCTCACTAAGTGAAGAATCCCTGAATTTCATTTCCTGTATTTTATTGACATAAGTACCAGCAAGTGAAACAAATAATTGCTGCAAGGTCGTAGGCACTATTTCGGCTTTATCATCTAGGAAAAAATGTTTCTTTCCGCTCATATTGCTGTAACGGAATTTATTCATTAAATTATCATATAGGACATCTTCGTTTACTCTTGAAACATCATTTCTTGTGGCTTCAGTCCTCACCGGAATCAATTGGTAAACTAATCCTCTCCGTTCAAAATAGGGTTCCATATTCAGGAAACCATCACTACCAGAAGTGGTGGTGAAACAGATTGGTCTTTTCCAGCCGCGCTCAGCATTAGTAGCTACGAGGTCTAATAGCACTAAGTCGCCTTTATTCAAGCCCCTACCAGGAAAATTAATAAGTATGTCTTTCACTACATTGGCAGTGTCCTTAATGCCCATTTTAAATGCCTCTTCCTTCGTGATATTGGTAGGAAGTATAAACTGGCGGGTATTGAATGTAGGTGTTTTACTATTCACCAATTGATTGATAAACGCCCTTAAGTCCATTGGTTTTTTGCTTGCATTCTGCCCATCGAACTGGAAGTAATCATTTGTACCCGATGCCAAATTTTGCTTTTTAAGTGTGAGTGGCAATGGGTCACTTTTATACACCTTGGTTAACAGTACTTGTGAATACCAATCTGTAGGTAATAAACTCTGGTTGATGATCCGCACATCCGTCCGAATACCTTCAACATTCTGGGCATACCAGAGTGGATAAGTGTCATTGTCTCCATTGGTGAATAGAATAGCATTAGGAGGGCAGCAAGTAAGATAATTTTTCGCAAAATCAATTCCTAGGTACCTTTGACTCCTATCATGGTCGTCCCAACCCTGCTGGCCCATGATAGCAGGAGCGCTCAATGCTAATATGCCTGCTAATACAGCAGCTCCTGTAGCACCCATCTTATTTTTAAGTTTATCCCATACAAACAGCACCCCCAGACCTATCCAGATACAGAAAGTCTGGAATGAACCAACATGCGAGTAATCCCTTTCTCTCGGCTCTAATGGCGGTTGATTTAGGAATATGATGATAAGAATACCTGTAAATACAAATAAAACACTCGTAACAATGGCATCGCTTTTATTCTTTTTGAAGTGGAATATTAAACCGAAAATACCGAAGATTAGAGGTAAAAAATAGTACTTATTCTTTGCTTGGTTATTTTCCATGTAATCCGGTTGACCGCCTTGAGGGCCTAACCTTATATTGTCAACTAATGGAATACCGCTAATCCAGTTACCATCGGTGTACATATTGAAACTGTGGCCTTGCTTATCGTTCTGGCGACCTGCAAAATTCCACATAAAGTATCTAAAATACATATGGCCTAATTGGTACCTGAATAAGAAGGTGAGATTGTTGAGCATTTTAGGCTTTTCGGCCTTAGCCTCCGTTAATTCGGCCTGGATTCGTTCCTTTTCTTTAGGGTCCTTTGTCCTTTGCAGTCCCTGTTCAAGGCCGTTAATCCTGTTGTCGAGGTCAACCATATTGCTCCAGAAACGGTATTGGCTTTCACCACCATCTTTCTGCATATCGCCCATCCTTGGTAAAACGGTGCTGTAGCTTTTATCATAAATATATTCCTGTCTTACGCCAATATCTGTATATTCAGTTGAATCTTTCCTGTAAATGGTGCTTCCCTCTTTGATATCAGGGTAGCCATCTTCATTCTCATCCGCAACAGGCGCATTGTAATAAGGGCCGTAAGCCAAAGGACGATCGCCATATTGTTCCCTGTTGATATAACTTAACAAGTTGAAAGGTTCTTCAGGATTATTCATATCAATTGGGGGGTTATCGGCAGAACGCACTACCACCATTGCATAACTGCTGTAACCCAATAAAATATAGGCTAAACAAATGAAGGCGAGGTTAACATTGCGTTTTAGTTTAACCTTGCTGAAATAGTAAATGCCATAAGCAACACCCGCAATTAATAATATAATGGCGAATAGCGAACCTGAACCAAAGCCAAATCCCATGGTATTAACGAAGAACAAGTCCATTTTAGCCATTAAAGTAGGTACACCCGGTATGACGCCTTTCTGTACAAAGAACAACACGCCGAGGCCTGCTAGGAAGCAATACAAAAGACCTTTTCGAGAATATGTGAAGTTTTTGAAATAATATATAAATGCAACAGCAGGAATAACAAGTAAGTTCAATAAGTGGGTACCTATTGCCAATCCAATAAAGTAGAAAATCAATATTAACCATTTATCGGCATAAGGGCTGTTACTTTCCTCCCAGCGAAGGGCTGCCCAAAATGTAAAGGCGGTGAAGAATGATGACATGGCGTAAACCTCTGCTTCAACCGCGCTGAACCAAAATGAATCGCTGAAAGTAAGGGCTAAAGCAGCTACCGTGCCGCTGGCAAAAATAGCAATCCAGTTGCCCGGTGCATCATTGTCTCTTCCAACAATTTTTCTGGCAAAGTGGGTGGTAATCCAGAAAGTAAATAATACGGTAAGCGCACTGCAAATGGCACTCATCATATTCACAGCCACTGCAACACCTGTATCTGAAGAAGCAAACATGGAAAATAAACGGCCCATCAATAAAAAGAAAGGTGCTCCCGGTGGGTGAACAACCTGTAATTTATCCGAGGCAGAAATAAACTCGCCACAATCCCATAAACTAACGGAAGGCTCTAGGGTCATGGAATACACTGCCAGGGCTACCGCAAACATTACCCAACCAATCAGGTTGTTGATTACTTTATACTTCATATACTATTGTTTAAAAAAATAATTAGGGAACGAAATTAAGTAAAAAGGTGTTTGTTTGGAAATTTAGTTCGGTTAAAGTTGAAATATCCTTTATCAGCATGGATTTTTAGAAATTTAAGGAACCATTTGAATGATTCAACTTGAGGTCCTTTTGCTTATGGAGAAATTGACTATTTTACTCTTGCCATTTTGAAAAGTTCAGCGTGGACAATGCCTTTCACCGCCCCTGATATTTCGGCCTCCATAGAATTGGCGGTAATCTGCTTGTATCTTATTTTTTGTGGAAAATCGTGTGCCGGATTTTCAAATGTAAGTTCATGGACTTTAATAAGAGTAAGTTTAAAAGTTATGGGTTTGCCATCATTTTGATTTCTTACAATGGGCATGTAAAACAGAGCATTGCCGTGCTGCTCAAGCCTTATGGTCTCTGGTGACATCGTATCCGTTCCTTTAATAAATATACTGGTGCCTATATAAGTTGAGTCATTCAGCCTTTCCCAAGATTCCTGTAACCAGCCGCCTTTCCAATCTGTTGCCCATTTGCCCAATAACCATTCCGCCTTTTTAAGGATTAGGGTTTTACCAACAGGCGTTTTCTTATTTAAACTACTGAAAGATGCCAATAGCATTAAAAGAAAAATAAAGGTGATGATGTGTTTGAGTTTCATCCTTATTACAAACATATCATTTTTTACGGAAAAATCTCTGATAACCTAACAAAAACAATTCTTATAAAAAAAAGTCCTGAAAATTAATTCAGGACTTTTTCCAATTATAATATATCACAAGAAAAATATCATATCCCTATTTTTCAATCTTCAATCCTACCACATTATCAGTGCCATCCGGGTTTTTGCCTTCTATCAGTATGGCTCCATCCGCAGTTTCTAAAATAGCTTTTAAATTCTGAATGCTGTAAACGTTTTGTTTGTCAATTTTAGTAATAATAAATCCCGGGGCCAATTTACCCTTGAAAGGGCCTCCGGATATGCTTTGGATTTTAACGCCATTTTTAATGCCCAATTTCTCTTTTTCTTCCTTGCTCACGGTTGAAAAAGTGGCTCCCTTGATGGTATTTATCTCGGTTTTGTCGGCCATGCTGGTGGTTTCTTTGCCATCTAATCCTTTAAGTACAGCTGTAAGTTGTTTTATTTCACCTTTGCGGTTAATTGTAAGTGTAATTTTATCACCAGGACGGAACTTGCCAATTTCTTCCTGCAAGCCTGAAACACTGTTTACTTCTACACCATTCACCTTGTCAATAACATCGCCTTTTTTAACACCTGCTATTTTTGCGGATCCATTATCGGTAACATCCTGCACCAATACACCGGTCAATTCTTTCAAGCCTTCTTTTTCCGCCAATTCCTGTGAAATTTCCTGAATAGCTACACCAAGTACACCTCTTTGTACTTTGCCAAATTTCAGCAAATCGTCCATTACTTTTTTTACTAAGTTAACAGGAATTGCAAATCCATAGCCGGTATAACTTCCTGTTTGAGAAGCAATGGCAGTATTAATACCAATCAGTTGCCCATTGGTACTTACTAGCGCTCCACCGCTATTGCCAGGATTAATGGCAGC
The DNA here is from genome assembly GCA_038324665.1 of Bacteroidia bacterium. Taxonomy (GTDB): domain Bacteria; phylum Bacteroidota; class Bacteroidia; order NS11-12g; family UBA955; genus JABMMZ01. The sequence continues at coordinate 3,062 of JBBQIF010000058.1, read as the reverse complement.
ATCTGTCTGTATAAAATTCTCAATGGCATAAAGGTTTTCTTCGCTCCTCAATAAATCTATGCTGCGGCCTTTAGCGCTAACTATCCCTGCTGTTACAGTGCTTGTTAAGTTGAGGGGATTTCCAACCGCCACTACCCATTCACCTACTTTTACATTATCACTGTTGCCAAATGACATAAAATTCAGGTTTTTCTCATCTATTTTTAGCAAGGCAAGGTCTGTTGTTTTATCAGTACCAACTAATTCCGCGATATAAGTTCTTTTATTGTTCATGGTAACCTCAATTTTACTCGCACGGTCGATTACGTGATTATTGGTAACAATATAACCGTCTTGGGCAATTATTACACCGCTCCCTGAAGCAATTCCGGGTCCCCTAGGCGTTTCAAAATCAAAGCCATGGTCTTTAAAGAATTCGAAAGGGTTCATTTGTCCGTTCTGGCCTTGCTTGGCAGTGGTTTTTTCTGCCTCAAAATAAGATTTAATATGCACTACCGTTGGTGTACTTGTTTCCGACACTTTCACAAAATCGAATCCTACTGAAGATTCCTTGCTCGAAAACATACTAGCAAATTTTGCATTCTGTTTTTGCATATCTTCAAAATTGGAAGGGCTACTGTTGCTAGTGACAAGGTGATTGATGCCTACACCAAAAATTGCACCTAGTGCAGCAATAGTGAAAATGCTTATTATTTTTTTCATATTCATAATGTATTTTTTAGGTTTTTAATATATTTTCAAAAAATGTTCCAAACTTTTTTAATTACTTTTGTCAACGCAAATTGATAAAAAATAGTGTAATCTATTTACCTTTATCGATTAACCCGTATTAATAAACCATAAACAGTTGCCCGGAAGAAAGAAATTAAATGATGAGCAATTAATTGTCGCTATAAGGGATGGCGACAGGGACGCAATTGTACAATTATACAAAGATAATGTTATGGCTATTAGCAATTATATATTGAAGAATAACGGCAACAGTGATGATGCCGAGGATGTATTACAGGATGCATGTGTGGCGGTGTGGGAAAAGATTAAGAACAATAATCTGGAGTTAACTGCTAAATTAAGTACTTTCATTTTCGCTATAAGCAGGAACTTATGGTTAAAACGCCTTAATAAAATGGGTAAACAAAGTCACTTAGATGACATACATACTGAAAATATGGCAGTAAAGGAAGACACTTTTGCAACAGAAAACAGGAAGATAGTGGTGCAGATGATGGATAGATTGGGGGCTAATTGCAAAGAACTCCTGATGTTATTTTACTTTGAAGGATATGATATGGCCACTATTGCGCAAAAATTGAATTACAATAATGCGGATACTGCAAAAGCCAAAAAACACCAGTGTTTCAAGCAACTTCAGGAACATTTTTTGAATACATATAACAAACAAGACCTGATAGGGAATTAAATTGACTGATAAAGATATAAATATCGACCTTTTTGACGAATACCTGCAAAATCGGTTACCTGATGCTGAAAGGGCAAAATTTGACGAAAAATTATTGATTGATGCTGCATTTAGCGAGGAATTTTTGCGGTATAAAACCATCGCTTACGGCATCAAAGATTATAGCAAGGCGGATTTGAAAGATTATATAAAAACCAATGGAAAAGTAGCTGTTACCAAAGGCATCAATTTTCAACCAAAACAATTAAGATATGCTATTGCAGCATCGCTTATTCTATTTGCCGGGATTTACGTGGTAATTAATTATTATGTGAAACCGAATGTTGAAAAAAATCTTGTGACTAATGCTTCGGAACAAAAAGTATCTGCACAGCCGGACTCCAGTGTAACCATAATGCCAGAAACAGTTGATATGGCCGCGTCGGAGAATCCTACAAAGCAGTTAAGAGAAAATAAATCAGCGGAAGAAATAGCACCAAACTCGGAAGCAAATGGAACTGCTAGGAAGTATGAGGTTGATGACCTTTCTAATGAACTGCCTGTGCCTGCCAGCCCAGAATATAAAGTATTAAGCGATAAAAAATTAAGTGATACTATAATGTTAGCTTACTATGTGGTTGTTGAGGACTTGGATAACAAAGTCAAATTCAGCGAGAAAGAGAGTACGACCTTAAAAAAAAGTTTGCCAAGTACAGATAATAATAATTATTCAAAGAGTAAGAATGAAATTGTTATTGTTACTAAAGGTAGTGACACTGCGGATAAGGATAAGAAAATTAGCAAACCTTTGGAAGTTAAAAAGGCGGATAATTATACAGTAGAATACTGGCAATCACCAGTCAACTTTAGAGGTTATAAAATGGTAGGTTACACCCTGCAACTATTCGGATTAGGTGCAACCAGCACAGCAGTAAAATTATATAAGGTCGATTTTCAATTGTATTTGCGAATGAATGGTACAGTCTATCTGCTGAAAAGTTGCCCTGATGGTTGCAAATTTGATGTGATGGCCGACCCTGAAATTTCGGCAGTAATCTTAAAACAAAAATAAATGACCATACCTTTTGTAAAGTACCAGGGCACAGGTAATGATTTTATCCTGATAGATAATAGGAGGAGGAAATTCGATTCTATAGATGTTGCGGCTCTTTGTCATCCTAAATTCGGAATTGGGGCCGATGGACTAATGTTACTACAGGAGTTGGAAGGCTATGATTTTGAAATGGTGTATTACAACAGCGATGGCAATATAAGTACCATGTGTGGCAATGGCGGCAGGTGCATTGTGGATTTTGCTAAAAGGCTAAACATAATTGATTCTACTGCAGTTTTTAAAGCGATTGATGGCAAACACGATGCTATCTGGAGCGAGAAAAAAGTGGAACTCAAAATGCAGGATGTGGAAGGAATTTACTCAATTAGTGAGGATTTTGAACTTAATACCGGCTCTCCTCATTATGTTATTTTTGTAAAAAATGTTGATGAAATTGATGTTGTAAATGAAGCCAGAAAGATTAGGTATAGTAGCAAATATTCCGCAGAAGGCATTAATGTTAATTTTGTTGAAATAGTGAATTCCACAACAATCAAAGTGCGTACTTATGAAAGAGGAGTTGAAAATGAAACTTTAAGTTGTGGTACC
>JBBQIF010000057.1:0-10877 GCA_038324665.1 Bacteroidia bacterium | reverse complement strand
GAATCATATAAGAAAACAATAAACAAGAATGTCAACTTCCTGACATTATCCGAAACCTCCGCAAACATTGAAAATATAAAAGTGGCGGCAAACATAAAAGCAATGATTACTATAACATCTGTCATCATGGCCTTTACCCTTTCCATAAGGTTAGGGTAATACTGTGAATCTATTGGAGTAATTTCATCAGACATATTTTAATAAATTTAAAAAGTATCTTTATTTTCAACAAAGATATAGAAATAATTCTATCGTATGCTTATCAAAAAAACTGGTCAACTTAAAATGGGTTATACAATCTGTATGTTGTGAAAAGGCGCTTGATAATGGATATATTTTGCATTTATTTTAGAGAATATCCTACCTCAAGAGTGTCACCGTTCCATTTAAAATATGCTTCTTGTAATCATTGCCTTTCGCATCTATTTTATAATAATAAACGCCTTGCGGGCACAACTCACCTTTGTAATAACCATCCCACCCTTCCATACAATTGTTTGTGCTGAAAACCTTTTCTCCCCATTGATTATATATCTCCAAAAGATAATCATAAACGAAAAGACCCTGAGGGTTGAATGTTTCGTTAATACCGTTCTTGTCAGGCGAGAAAGCATTTGGTATATAAATGACTGAATTGGGAATAATCAATATTTCATTAGAAATACTCTCTGCATGATAATCGCTGCTGTTGATTACCTTTTTAACTGCCATCACACGATAGCGGTATTGCTTTACACCATTTACAGGCGAATAAATATCTGTAAAAAATGTATCAGTAGTGGTTAATACAGTTTCATAAATATTGGGAGACACTAACCTTTGAACCTCATAATACTGAATACCTGCCGTCCATTCTCTATAAGCAGTCCAATTGAATTTAGGAACATCATATTGCTCCATAGGCATCTGCTTTAGTAATATTGTTTTGCCGATATTCGACAATTTACTGGTATCACTGCAATCATCCGTAACACGCATAAAATAAGTATAAGATGCATTCAATACGTCCACATTCGTGAATTCTATTGCCATGTTTGATGCACGACTTTTAATTTCTTTATCTTTTCCTGAATAAATCAAAACATCCTGAAAATTACTTCGTTTATAATTTGGAGACAATTGCCATTTAACTAGTACACTTTTATTATCTTTCACACTAGCTGATATCAAATCTGGCGCGGGGATGGTATTCACCCATATCGCATGTGCTTTAGCTGTATCACTGTTAGATTCCCTAGTGTTTGTATTTCCTACAGCTACAATCTGGTAACTGTGGTTAATGGTACATTCAATAGTGGAATCAATATAGTTGAAACTACTGCCATCCAAAGTTGCCAATGTATCATTTAGCCATTGTTTCTTGCTATTTTGTCTCAGTAATAAATAATTATTGACTGGCCAGCCTATATATTGGTTCCAGTTAATCATATTTCTGTTAACGCCTGGTTGGGCAGTAATATGCACAGTACAATGTGGTGCTGAGCTAATCAATTCGGATTCCGCTCCACAGAAGTTAGTCTGCGTGATTTTAAAACAATGGCTTTGTGGGACATAATTTCGCAGATTGAAATTGAAAAAAGTAGTACCAGGAATCTTATCCTCAGCAACGTTTTGCCACAAGCCATTTTCAAAATGGTAAAGTGTATATCGATTAAAATCCGCATCAGTACTCGCCTTAAAATTCACCTTTATATCGGGGTAGAATACGCTTGCATTCTCTAATTCGATTAATCCGGGTGGCATCGTATCGGCTACATGAACTTTATTATTATCAAAGAAAGTATCACTGCAATTATTCTTATCAAATACTATTAGCGTGAGCAATGAATTGCCAATGGGGGGATAATAATTGAGTTGGTTTTGCAAACTTATTAATTTTTTATTGCTGTACCAGTTCATCTGCATTCCACCAGTTTTAGAACTACTCGTATTCATTACTAAAAGCGAATCGCCAAGGCAATAAGTGTATTTCAAATTGGTAAACAATGCTTTGGGTTTATCTATTTCAAAAGCTCTTTGAAGTGTATCTAGGCAACCCCTAACATTCCTGATAATAAGTCTTGCAGTGTATGATCCTATCGTATTGAATTTTTCGGAATAATCCTGTAAAACAGAGATGTGTTTATTCACCAACCAATTGCTAGTGTATGCAGGGTTATTTAAATTCGATAGTGATTGATTAATAAAATCCACCTTATCATCTTTACATAAAGTACTGATATTAAATAATGCTTTTGGGCGTAAATAAACTAAAATAGAATCTTTGGGTAACACGATGCTTTGACAATCAAAACTGTCTTTAAGCAGAATCTTTGGAAAATAGGTGCCGCTATCTGTATAGCGATAGGTGATATTATTGATCTGGCTTGTTACCCCATTCCCGAAATCCCATTCCGCTGCTGCCAAAGATTTGCCGCTTAACTTATATTCAACAAAAAGTGGGGCACAACCCTTGGTATTGGTTATGGAATAGGTAGCTACCGGACCACCCACTTTAACTCCCTCGGGTAACAGGTAAGTATTGGTGCAACCATTGCTGTTTTTAATGGTAAGGCTGATATCAAAATTACCAGGCATGGTATAAAGCTTTGCTGGGAATTGCTCATAAGAAACATAGCCTTCGCCCAAGTTCCATTTATATTCTACAATTGGAAATTCATTCTGTATGCTGCTATCCTTAAATTCGGCCAATAGTGGTGGGCATTTAATACGATTATTTACAATCCCGAATCTAGCGACAAGGGTGGGTTTGGTGGCATATACCAGTAACTCCTTCTCAAAGTTACAGCCGTATGCATCCACCAGATATAATTTTGGTTTAAAATAGCCCTCTTTTGAATATATATGTTCTATTTTAGCATTGTTGTAACTGATACCATCTCCCATTTTCCAACTGATACTTACAGGCAAAGCTGTGGCAAAGGAATCTATTTCTGCTTCAATGAAAAACTTCATAGCGTCGCAGTTTACTTTACTGGAGATATTAATGGCTGCTTTAGGTCCATAAGGTCTTACATAATAGTTTTTGGATGATGTACAACCATTGCTGTCCTGTGTAACAAATGTTACCTTTACTAGCGAATCACCAAAGGGTAATTGTTTGATGACATACTGCGTTACAGGCCCTTTTTTAGATAGCTTGACGGTATCGTTATTAACTAGCCAAAATTTCTTTTTTAATAAAGCTTTTGAATTTGAATCCTGAAGGTTAATTGTTAAAGGCAGGCAACCTTTGAGCGGCCATACTTTAGAAATTGCAGTTGGCCCCTTCACAGTTAAAGTATTAGCTGACTCATAGAAACAACCTCTGTTGTCCCATCCTTTTAAAACTGCTTTAAATATTCCAGGGAAAGTATAAATATAGCTTAAGGTATCTTTAATACCAATCCCCAAATTGCTGGTATCGCCATTCCCAAAATCCCAATGGAGACGGGATGCCCCGATAGCGCGATTAAAAAAAAGGACTTCCTGAGGCGTGCAGGCTGGCTTCATCTCGGCATGTATATCTGCAACACTTCGCGGAACGCCAAAGGCTTTTGAAATAGAATCGGTACATTTTGTTCTTGTATTATAGGCAATCAATTTAATGCTCATGTCATTCATCGGATCTGCCTTAAAAGTAAAACTTGTTTCAGACCTGGTGGTCCTGTCTGGCATCACCCATTTAATCGAAGTAAAACTATCCGATTGATTACTCATGCGAACATTGTTTGAATAGCAGGTATCAAAACTGTAATCAAACTCTGCATAAGCTCCCAATAAAGTAAGACTGCTATCCTTTGTTGTAGTGGTTTTGCAACCATTGTGATTGGCAGTCAGTAACATGGTGATTAATCCCGGCTTCTCTGTCAAGGTAATAGTTACACTATCTGGAAATTGGACTCCATTTGAACCTATTTGCCAACTCCATTCGTTAACAACTTTTTTGAGGGCCTTTGGGGTAGTATTTGTCAACTTCAACTTCTCTTTCATACACAGTTTAGTTTTGTTGAATACAAAATCCGGTTTTATTCTCATTCCAGTCGTCACCCATTTATTGGTGGAGTCCACACACCCAAATTTATCCTTTACCATCATCTTCAATAAAAACTTACCGGTATCTTTGTAAGTCAGTGTGGGTGTTTTTAGATTACTCATCTTACCATCGTGCAGTTTCCATGTATACGTTATAAAACCATTCAATGCGCTATAGGTCGTATTTGAAACAGCAAAAGTATAGGGGGCACAACTGTTGGTGTCTGGAAATTCAAAATTAGCCTCCAAATCTTGGACAACAATCCTTGGAAAAAGGAATGTTTCGGTACATCCCGCCGAATCGTCCACCTGAACAAATACTTTATAAAAACCAGTATCCTCAAATACATGACTCATTGTACCTGTATTTGTTACTATATTTTTCCCGTCTACAAACCATGTCCATGTTTTCCCAAATTTAGATATTGCAGAGAAGTTGGCAGTTAAACCGCCGTAACATCCTAGTGTATCACTTACCTTAAGATTTGATTTGGGTCTGTCGGACACCCTGATTGTTTTCGTTATACTATCACTACATCCAATACCCGACACCTTTAATTTGATATTGTAAGTGCCAATTTTATTAAATGATTTTGATGGATTCTCTGCAATAGAAAAGCTATTATCACCAAAATTCCAAGCGTAATCAAGCTGCACGCTATCTGGTTTGGAAGTATTGGTCAAAACAGGGTCAAAAGGAATGCATCCAAGCAAACTAATTGTACTAAAGTTAGCTTTAATATTCCCGAATTTAATATTGATTGAAGACGTTTTAACATCTTTACAGCCATTGACTGTTATAGCAGTCAACGTTACCGTATATCTTTTTTCCACACCATAAGCTGTCGTGGGATTTGGTAACACCGAAGTATTGCTATTTCCAAAATCCCATTGCAGTGATGGATTCTTAGTTGATTTATTAACAAAATTGACATTAATGGGGCCAGCGCATGCGTACTTCTGGCTATAAGTAAAATCTGCCTTTGGCGTTGGATTGATTGTAATAAAGTTGGTTTTTGTTATAGTGCTTACACACCCGTTATTATCCTTCACGGTTAATACAACATTGAAAGTGCCCTCTTTGGCATAAAATTCAGTAAAATCACCCTTGGCATTGGAAGTATGGCCATCACCAAAATCCCATGTAAAAGAGCGGATAGTTGTATCTCCCGATGTGGTGAGATTCTTGAAAGGAATACCTTCGTTCAAGCAATAATCTGTTTTGGTGATGGAAAAATTTGCAACTGGGGCTTTGTTCACTACTATAAAAATAGTATCAGCATCGAAGGCTCCATAAATATCTGTTACTTTTAGAATAACACGAAAAGTACCTGCTTTTGAATATATATATTTTGGGTCTTGAACGGAGGAAGTACCACCATCTCCAAAATTATATGCCCATGAATTGATGGTATAAGTGGAGGCACTTTTATCTTTAAAATCGACAACAAGGGAAGCACAGCCCTTAATTACTGAAGGCGTAGTTCCTGCCTTAATAAAACCATAAGTTCTAAAAAAAACAGAAAACAACCATATTAAAAGTAGAGTTCTAATCAATTGTTAATTAATTATTAGACACCAATTTAACAAAATGTGTCGCCCGGAAACTAAAAACAATGTAAATCTATGGGTTAAAAGCGTAAAAACCTAAATATTCAGAATAATTTGACAAATCCCTCAGGTTTCATACTCTGATGTGGTAAGTGAATCATTTTTAATTCATTGGTTCTTATGCAACTCACCCCATTTTTATAAAAACCGAAGAAAAGGAGCCAATCTTCCTTTCCCCACTCCTTAATACCTTCATCATACTTACCAGCACTCAAAAAATTGGCTCTTGTTGAGGCAAAAATTCCCGTTCCTTCACTAAAGAACCGACCACTTTTTTTATCCTCAGCCAGCCACCACACTTGCGGAAACCAAGCAGACTTAGCTGTAACAAACTGGTTAATCTTTTTCACTAAATCCTTTGGTAAACTAATATCGGCATCACAAGCCATTATTAATTCTGTTTCTGATTGAAGAATGGCCTCATTAAACGTCTTGCTTCGGGTAAATAATTGCTCCGCTTTATTGTAAATTAATTTCCCTTGCCATTTATCACGTATCGCCATTTCCAAAGCATCAATGTCATCACTGCCGGCATCATAAATTGATAAACTAATAAGTTCCAGATTTAAACATTGGTTAAGTGACGGTATAACATGGTTCAACAAATTTTCACTTCTGTTTTTAATACCAATGCACACTGTTACTGGTTCCAAATGCTTGCTCCTCTTTCCCCAAATAGTATAATAACCTCGCAAATCTATTAACAAAGTACCCATACCCAAAACTTTCCTCTGGGGGGATTTAAAAATCCACCATAACCACTGTTTCAATTTTATAGGCAGCCATTTTTTCATTCAATTACAACATAAGAACCACAATGGTCGCTTTGTATATCGGTACTGTAAATACCCGAAGATTTGATTTTATCCTTTAGGTTATCGGAAACCGAAATATAATCAATCCTCCAACCCTTGTTATTCGACCTTGCATTGGCTCTGAAACTCCACCAGGTATAATGATGGGGATCGGGATTAAGGTGTCTGAAAGTATCTACCATTCCGTATTCAAACCATTGGTCCATCCAGGCCCGTTCTTCTGGTAAAAAACCGCTGCTATTTTTATTGCCTTTAGGGTCGTGAATGTCAATCGGTCTGTGGCAAATATTATAATCGCCACACACGATTAATTTTTGACTCTTACCTCCTTTAGACATTTCTTTTGAACGGGTCTTAATATATTTCATGAAATGATTCAGAAACTGGTATTTGATGTCTTGCCTTATATCTCCTGTGGTGCCCGAAGGGAAATAACAACTCAAAACGCTGGTATCTCCAAAATCCGCCTGCATAACGCGGCCTTCAAAATCAAACAATTCATGCCCGCAACCTTTGGTTACTAAATCGGGTTTTTGTTTGGATAAAATAGCCACTCCGCTATACCCTTTTTTTTGAGCTGAATACCAATAGCAGTGATAGCCTAAATCCATCAATGCCTTTTCATCAATATCTTCATAATTCGCCTTTATTTCCTGTAGGCAGATAACATCGGCATTTTCTCTTATTACAAAATCGATAAAGCCTTTGGTCATGGCTGAACGTATGCCGTTAACGTTATAGGTAACTACTTTCATTGGGGATATTTAGATTTAAAATTATGAGACAAATATAAGAGAAACTACTTTGAAAGAATAACGTTTAAATTTAAAGAGAAAACCTACCCCTTACCACCTAATAAATAACTCAAACCCAACTGGTGAATATTTGAATAGGCGCTGAACCGCGTATAATAATCCACGGAAAATTTTTTGCTCAACCTAAACCCAAATGTTAATTCTATCGATCCGCAATCCAGGAACCTGAAACGATTCAAGGTATAACTTTCTGTTTTAAATTTAAAGTCCTTCTCTACACAAAAAATAAAGTCCCATTTAGTACAATGCGCTTCAATCTCAGGAAAATTTTTATATCTCTCTAAGATAAATTCGTATCCGGTCCCAATCTTTGCACTAAAAAATTTGCGCCTGTAAAATTCATAGCGAACGAGCAAAGGAAATCCAATATGTCTAAAAGTTCCAACTTGCTTCACATAGTTAGAATCCCAGTTCCTATTAAATTTCCATATTTTAATACCTCCTTCAACCGAAAGCCGCTTATGGATATTGTATTCCAGACTAATACCACCTCTTTGCACAAGCTCATCCTTATAATGTAAATGAAAATTGGTGTCGTGATCAGAGGTGGAATGGGTGCCAAGATTATAATAATTTTCAAAGGAATTTTTGAAATGAGACTTATCAACTTTGTTTAAGTTAAAATCTCTGTTCTTGCCAAATGTTTGAGCAAAAGGGTAAATCAATTTTACCCTAAATTCCCCTTTCTGTTGAATACCTTCTCTTGTTTTCGCCTTACCATTTTGGGCATTGGCAGCAACATTAATTAATATGAGAAAAAAGATGATACCTAACTTTAGTTTCATAATCAATTGTGTAATTTTTATTCAAAAGTATTCAATTCTTCTAAATAAAAAATCGTTTGTAAAAATAAACGCTTTATTTCTACTCCGCAGTCTGTAATTTCTTTTTCAACTCATCAATCTGGTCCCTCAATCTGGCAGCTTCAAGGAATTCCATTTCTTTGGCTGCTCTGTGCATGGCCTTTTCTGTTTCTTTAATGGCTTTTTCAAGGTCCTTTTTAGTCATATAAGCAAATACAGGGTCTGCCGCTAAATTCATGCTTTCGGGTTCTGAATAAAAACGAGGTTCATCAATGATTCTGGCATCTGCTACACTGGTCTGCTTGTATATTTCATCCCTTGATTTTGTAACGGTCATTGGGGTAATACCATTTTCATCATTGTATTGCTTTTGTTTCTCCCTTCTCCTGTCGGTCTCTTCAATGGTTTTGCGCATACTCTCCGTCATTTTATCCGCATACATTATCACTTTACCTCTTTCATTCCTAGCTGCTCTTCCTATCGTCTGCACCATACTGGTAACACTGCGTAGGAAGCCTTCCTTATCAGCATCTAGAATACAAACCAAACTCACTTCAGGTAAATCAAGTCCTTCCCTTAACAGGTTAATCCCAATTAGTACATCAATATTGCCCAACCTCAAATCCCTTAAGATTTCAACCCTATCGAGTGTTTTTACTTCACTGTGAATATATTGACAACGGATTCCCAATCTGGCCATATACTTTGCCAGCTCTTCGCTCATGCGTTTGGTCAAAGTGGTCACCAAAACTCTATCTCCCATCTTAACCCTTTCTGCTACTTCATCCAACAAATCATCCACTTGGTTGATGCATGGCCTTACTTCTATTACAGGATCAAGCAAGCCGGTTGGCCTTATCAATTGCTCCACTACAACGCCTTCCGACTCTCGTATTTCATAATCAGAAGGTGTTGCACTCACATAAATTACCTGATTGGTTAACGCTTCAAATTCTTCAAATTTCAATGGGCGATTATCCATAGCAGCAGGCAAACGGAAACCATAATCCACCAAATTTATTTTTCTTGCCCTATCGCCTCCATACATTGCGCGCACTTGCGGCATGCTTACATGACTTTCGTCCACTACTGTTAAAAAATCTTTTGGAAAATAATCTATCAGGCAGAAAGGGCGATCTCCCGGGTTGCGCCTGTCCATATAGCGACTGTAGTTTTCTATGCCGCTACAATAACCTAATTCACGCATCATCTCCAAATCAAAATTCACCCTTTCCTCCAGCCTCTTTGCCTCAAGTGGTTTGCCATTATCGAGAAAGAATTTTATTTGTTCAACAAGATCATCTTGTATCTGGTGAATGGCAGAATTCAATCTTTCCCTTGGCGAAACATAAATATTGGCAGGGTATATCGCAATGTCATCCAAGGTTTCAATAACGTGTCCCGTAGCAGGTTCAAAAGATTGTATCTCATCAATTTCATTGCCGAAAAAAGAGACCCTATAAGCAAAATCATTATAGGCTAGGTAGACATCCACAACATCTCCTTTTACCCTAAAATTTCCACGCTTGAAATCCGCAGTTGTTCTGCTATATAAACTGTTCACCAAAGCATGTAAAAAAGCATTCCTCGCAATTTTCTGTCCTTTACTCACCCTGATTATGCTGTCTTCATAATCACCGGGATTACCGGCACCATAAATACAACTTACCGATGCTACCACAATAACATCCCTCCTACCACTCAATAAACTGGTGATAGTTTTCAATCGCATTTTTTCAATTTCTTCATTGATATTTAAGTCCTTTTCAATGTAGGTATTCGTAGTCGGCAAAAATGCTTCGGGCTGGTAATAATCGTAATAACTTACAAAATACTCAATGGCATTTTTAGGAAAAAACTGACAGAATTCGCTGTACAATTGAGCCACCAATGTTTTGTTATGGCTCAGTACCAAAGTAGGCTTCTGTACTTGTTGAATTACATTGGCAATGGTGAATGTTTTACCACTACCTGTAACACCCAAAAGGGTTTGGGCATGCGAGCCTTCTTCAAGCCCTCGCACAAGTTTTTTTATTGCACTGGGTTGGTCGCCCTTAGGCTCGAATGAGGAGATTAGTTCAAATTTTGGCACGGACTTGCGAAGATAGTAAATTTTGAGAAAAAATGTTCCTACTGTATCAAAAGATTATAGAGAAATGAAACAAGTAAGCAGTATGGAAAATGCCACCTTACTAAGATTAATTATTCAATCATAGTTGGAAACATTATTAAACTTCCTTGGTGTTTATATCTGTAACTTTAACTTTGAATAAAGGGCATTAACCACATTGTAACCAGTGAGATTCCTTTCTAAAGTGTCCTAAACAGTTCCAAAACTTTATTTACATCTGAAATAGCAAAACCTTTACAAAATCATTTTTAAATAGATTCAAAAAAACTTAGCTATAATAAAGTTAAATGGTTTTCAGTTTTCTTCGTATAAAGTATCACTTCTTCTTTTGTTTTTTTGTTAAAGGGTCCAAATTTACTGAGCTTATTAATAAAAACAGAGTTAAATATTTCAACTCGCCCAAAAAGAAATTTTTGAATGCCTTCAAAAAATAATTAGTTGTATGTGGTTCAAAACTCCCTTACTAAATTTTGTTAGAAAGCCTTATTATTTTTTTTTCAAAAACCATTCATCCTGTTCTTTTTTGTTGAAAAAAGTCCACGCCACAGCACGACTTACTTTTTGTCCCTGTGCCATATCAATTGTCCTCACATCTTGTGCTTTTAGTTTTTTTAATGCGCTGTAAATGGCAGGTAAACGTTCCTTTTTAGATACCAATGTAGTGAACCAAAGACTTTGCTGAGGTATC
>JBBQIF010000056.1:0-10918 GCA_038324665.1 Bacteroidia bacterium | reverse complement strand
GAGCACCCGTTGCCAGTTGCTGTTAGGGTTACTTTAGACCCTCCAGGAACACTGTATAGCTTAGAAGTATGGATGGCAGTTGACGTAGGTGAGCCATCACCAAATTCCCATAAATAACTTAGAGCACCTGAACCTATTGTTGTCGTATTGATTAAATTCACTGCAACTCCTTCGCACGCATTCACATTCTTAAAATCAGAAATAGGGATTTCATTCACTGTAATAACTTTTGTAATACTTGTCTCATATCCATAGGGAGAAGTAATTACAGTCAATTTTACATTGTATGAACCGGGTCCCGGGAAGGTATGCGTAGGACTAGTAGCGTCAGTTTGCGGAGAGCCATCACCAAAATTCCACCTGTTCAATAGAGCACCACTTGTTACCGTAGAAATGTTTTCTATGAAAACCTCTTCCTGTTCACAAATGATAGCAGGTACTTTATAGTCTGGTACACCTTGTGGTGCAATCAAAACATTGCGACTATAAATTGTATCACATCCTGATATTAGATCACTTATGGTAATAGATATTGTAACTAAGCTATCCACAACTGCAAGTGTTGGTGTAAATTCTATATAAGCGTCTTTTCCTCCGGTGGGTCTATTGAATTTAATACCTGTTACTGGTACTCCCCATTTGGTTTTACCCATAGCATCACCTTTCCATTTGTTCGTTCCGCCACCTATATAATCGCTATTAGAATAGCCAACTGTAAAAGGGGCTGTGAGGTCATAAACAATCATTTCACCATTAGTTGTAATATCTGGTTTACCACTAAAATTAAAAACGGCTTTAGGAGCAGAAAGCATTGTATCCAGACCTAATGCACCTCCACCGGGAGCAGGTTTGATATTGAACAAATAACTTAGCGTATCATTAGAAGGATCATCATCCGCATCAAGAAGGAAAATTTTCACATCTTGAATACCCGGTTTACTGAATACGATAGGATCCAATGTAACTGGTGCCGTTCCATTTACTGCAATTTTAGCAGTAACAGTTTGAGTAGAGACTACGACGCCATTAACAGACATAGCCATGTCGAAACCAGTAACCACATCTAAAAAATTATTCTTCAAGATAATGGTTGGCGAAACTTTAAAACCTGAGCATTCGAATGCATTCGGAGCAAAGTCACTACTCACATTTTGTATATCCAAAAATCCTTCAAGTGCACCGCGATCGTTTTTTGCCTGATTTCTTGCCACCTGATTGGCATCCATATCATCAAGCGCATTATAAGGCATATTATTCTGGTTCATCAGTGTATTGGATCTCAAATCATAAATACTTGCATTG
Source organism: Bacteroidia bacterium (assembly GCA_038324665.1). Classification (GTDB taxonomy): domain Bacteria; phylum Bacteroidota; class Bacteroidia; order NS11-12g; family UBA955; genus JABMMZ01. Next base: position 9,616 of record JBBQIF010000056.1, on the reverse strand, counting down.
TTCCATTTAGGATCACCGTATTTTTCATTTGCCCCTGCAAATCCCAAGCTGTTCCAACTCGAGAAAGAACTTGCAGTGCCTGAAGGGCAATACCAATATTGAATATTTACGTTATTTACAAAATAAGAATTCCTGTCCCAATTAAGACTGGTGGCATTCCTATTATAGGCATAAACAGGACGGGCGCCATAATTACCATCAATATCTATAATATTGCCTTCTACATTCACAGTTGGATGGTAATAGAGGTAACAATATATGCCGTAACTATAATGTGAACCATAAGAAGATTTATTGCCATCTATTTTAATCGTATTTTGACGAATATTTGCCTCATATGAACCACTGTTAAAAGAATAAGCATAGATGCCATAAGTTGTATAATAACCAATGTTATCGCTTATCAGGTTATCCGTAATATTAACATCGTAATTGTAATAGTTATATATACCATAGTGATACCCTCTACTACCGCTTATATTTTCATTACCTACTATCGTATTGCGCTGCACATTGTAATTACCATAAAAATAATTATAGATATCATACATGTAGTAATAAGCTGAAGTATTATCTTTTATTAAATTATCTGTAATATTATAAGTTCCATAATAATAAGTATAAATGTTGTAAGTATAATAGTAATCAGAAGAATTATTTCTAATAATATTTCGCTTAATATCAACAGGATACGAGGCATTCGAATATTGTGCATAATAAGAATATATCCTGTAAGTATAATAGTATGAATTTTGATTATTCTCTATAATATTATCATTGATTTCCTGAACATCAGTAGCCGTTCTGGGATAATAGTTCCTTATACCATACCAATAATAACCGCCGTCACAATTGCTTATTGTGTTGCTATTGAAACGATAGGAGTTATAGGTGTAGCCGTTATACCAGCCATAGAAATTATAACTGGATGATGAGGAAGCTTTTATATCATTGTTATTCGCAAAATTATTAATCAAATCAAAATAATAATTGTAAAAATTATTACCAAGATACATATTGGTAGTTGCATTCAAATCTTTTATTGTATTACCGCTGATTGAAAAACGATAAGTGCTGTTCCCATAATTGTAATAGGTATAAAAAGCATAAACAGTGGTAGGCGCACTTGATACAGTAGAACCTTTATAAGGCCAGTCATGGAGCGTGTTGTCATTCAACAGGGTTGGACGGCTTGTAGCATAAGAATAGTAAGAATAAATACCATATAAAGTTGAATAACAATTATAAGATGTAGTATTAAACCTAGATAAATCATTGTTTAATATTTGGTTACCATTAGAGTAATAATTCCATATACCATAATAATAGAAATTCTGAATTGTGTTATCTTTAATTGTATTATTTTGTTCAACAGAACTGTAGGTAGAAGAGCTTCCTTGAATTGCTATGCCATAAGTTGGGCCGGGACTATTAGAATTAGTGGTGCGCATTAAATTCTTATTGATCGTATTATAAGCACCCTGATTGGTAGAACTGGAAGTTGTAACCGATGTAGGAGAAGTAGAAAAAGAAATATAAGCACCTCCAGATGTAGAGCTAGTAGTGAGTGCCGAAAATTCAATTACACAATTGCTAATTGTATTGTAGTCCGATCCATTCATAAACCTGAAACCTTGAATACTTTTGTTATTCATGGTGTTCCTTACAATCAAATTATCAAACGTAAAATAATCTGCTCCACTCATCAGAATCACAGCATCAGATTTGCTAATGGCAATAAATTTTCCATTACCATTAATTTTTACATAATTGGAGGAGGAGGTACCACTTATCACTGGAAATGATATTTGGGATGCTTCAGTATTATCTGTTACAACGTCAACTGTAACAGGACCACTAACACCAACTGAAACGATATCATTCTGAAAATCTACCCAAGTTTGATAATTCGTCCCACCAGTCGCTATCGCATTGTCAATGGTATAAGACCCCGACAGTTGCCCCCATGCATTGCTCAAAGTACCCGTAAAGAGTATTATTAAAAGTACTTTGAATTTTTGTAATAATTTGTAATTTTTGTCCATATTTGATTTATTTAATAAAGTTCTAAAAGTCTGTAACAATGAGAGATAATGAGTGTATAGTTAATTTGATTTTAACAAAATAAATCTACTTGTATCTAACTCATTAATGGTTACAGTTACCATTTTGCAATAGTTTACAATTTTAACCATTATATTTGCCTAAGTTCTTGACCTAAGTCAAAAACTATCACAACAATTTTTACACAACTTACACAACAAATTGACCATGAATAGAATGGAGACTGGAATTGCAAAGTATTATTTTAAACCTAATTCGCTTTTGGAAAACATTCCAATTCCTGTAAAGGGATATTTAAGAGCAAATTCAGCAACTGTTATTGCGCCTAAAAATTCAATCATATATAATGAAGGTGCTTTTCCCAGAGGATTGTATATTATTACCAAAGGGGTAGCAAAATTATACACCATTAATAATGCAGGGAAAGAGCAGGTAATCTATTTTATGGCTAAGAATGAAATGTTTGGATTCAGACCTATCATTTGCAACGATGAAAGCCCCGTTTTCATTTCTGCAATTGAGGATTGTGAAATCGAAATAATTAATAAAAGCGCTTTTATAAATAGTCTCAATAAATCAAGAGAACTAAGCACCTTGTTTCTTAACTATTTTGGTAACGAATTCAGGGTACTATCCAATAAAATTTCTTTCTATGCTCAGAAACCAGTCGATGAACGTGTGGCATTAACGTTGCTCATACTTCACCAAAAATTTAAGTTGGATAGCGAAAAGGATAATTTTATTAATTTTACAAGAAAAGATCTTGCCAATTATGCAGGAACTATCATTGAAACACTTTCTAGGCAGCTTAAAATATTATTGGAAATGAAAGCAATTGGTACAAAAAAGAGGAAAATTTTTATCATTAATATTGAGCTACTCTATAAAAGGGCTAATATTTAGCTTTTTTATTAAAATGGAACATTATTCCTCTAAATAAATTTTCCGTGCCTTTGAAATACAATTAAATGTCACCTATTAGTAAAACAAAATATGGCACTGAATGCAAGCAAGATTGGAATAGCTTGGTTGTCAACGAATGCGGAAGATATTGTGAACTTTGCAAAAGAACAGTTATTGATTTTATATCATGGGAATGAGAGGCCGTGATTACCTATGTGAAAAAACACCTCAAAACTTGTGGTAGATTTAATGTTGAACAAATAGACCCTTCAATTGGTAAGGCCATCAGTTGGCGTATTAGACCACGCCTATTTCTTTTGGCGGCATTTTATGTATTTGGACTTGCTAATGCAAGCGCAATTCAAAGCAAGGCACTTAAAGAAACAGTTTAAACACCTAATGAGAAAGTCGCGGAAAATCATACAAAATAGAGTATCATTTCAACTAATCTTTCTAAAAGTGTATTGATTCCAAACGGTGATTCTACATCAATAAAAAAAAGAGAAGACGCCTTTTTTCCACTGATTTGTATCTCTCTTGAGCAGGACCTACTTATCTTTCCGATTCCCTTTTATCCACATAATGAAAAAAAGACGAAGAAGGATGGGTCGCCCAGATTTTTAAAAGTTCTTTTAAACTCCTATTAGATATCGCTCCTTAATAGTGTTTATATGGTGTAATTCGTGACCCAAAATTAAATGGCAAACCGCCCTTACAGATAAGGTGGAGCGTCCTGCCGTGCCTTTATACAAAAGCATCTCAGGCGTAAAGCTTTTTATCAACAAGAGAGAAGAGGCACGTAAAACCTTGTATTCTTCCATAATATCCTTCATATTCCTGTTATTCGCAAGACTTAAAGTCGCATATTGTTTCTCATCGAATCCGTTCAATATTTTTTGATCATTGCGGGCATAACGCATGGCGCGATAAGTTAATACCCTCTCCACATCGAGTATATGTTGCCATATTTCCTTAATAGTCCATTTGCCTTCTTCATAACGGTACTTCAATTGTTCTTCTGTTAAGGTATTCAGCAAATCCCATGAACGGATAAATGATAACTGAAGACCGTCAACTAAGTTGTCTTCTTTTACAAGTTCAATTTCTTTTGCAAACCACTCAGGGTATTCATCTGGCAGCGGCCTAGTAATTATAAACTGGTTCATTAATAATTATTCTAATATTATTTTTTGATAGGTATCATTCGTCTTCAGTATGTAGATTCCCTTTTCCAAATTGGCAATGTTTAACTGGTAATTTTTGTCAGAAATTTTTAAAAGATCTATGCGTTCTTCCTGACCGAGTATATTTAATAATGCAACAGATTGAATTTTGTTTTTACTTTCAACATACAGAACATCTTTTGCGGGATTAGGGTAAACTTGCAACTCTTCAGCACTACTATGCATACGATTTATGCTACTTTTAGTATCAATTTTAATGCTGCTCACTTTTAAACTGTTCCCAAAACTGGTAACCCATATTTCTCCGGACTTGAAGGGGTTAAAAAACACCCTTTCCGGTTGACGGAAATTGTAATTGTTGACCAATGCAAACACAGGTGTTGCAAGGCTAATATCATTGCATACCCATAAACCTTGTGTTTCTGTGGTAATAAATGCCTGCTTTTGATAAGAAGGGTTAAAAGTAATGGAGGTTACCCTATCGAAGAGACTGCCTGAAAGCTTGGTCCAACTGGTGCCACGGTTAGTTGTTCTATATAAGCCGCCTTTGTTATTCGCATTGGCTCCCCAACCGCTGAAGACGCCCACATACCAAGTATTCTGTGTTGCATCACCTGGATCTATCACCAAGTCCTTGGGCCAGTATTGCATATTGGCATCGCTTTTATCCGTCCATGAAGAAGTAGCTGGATCATATAAAAACACACCGCTACTGGCTGTAAAACTAGCACCGTATCGCGCGCTGAAAGTACATAAAACCTTACCATCTTTTAATACATTGATACTTGCTGGATGTCCCTCGGTTCTTGGAGGGTTAGATAGTTTTGTGAAAGTAGCAGACCCCAATAAATTGGCATTGTTAGAAACATAAATACCACCCAGCATTCCACCACCTCCACCGCCGTAATGAATGACAGAAGCATAAAGCGTATTGGGACTATTGGGATCGGTAGCCAACCAAAAAACAGGGTGACCAAATGAGTGCATGATGGCCCAATTATCGCCCTTATCTGAGCTGTAATAAATTTTCCCTTGGGCATCTGCGGCATCCAGTTGGGCATCCTTTAACCTTGTACTTTGGTACATATCATGTATTCCAGAAGTACCAAGGAAAAGTGTAGTACCGGACTGGGCAAATCTATAGGCGGAATTTACACTTAATCCAGAAAACTGGTAACCCCAGCTTTTGCCACCATCTTTACTCCTTATTGCACCTATATCACTAAAACCGGCAAATATATTATTACTGTCTATCCAATGCAGTTGCCATGCAGTGGTATTTTCTAAACCAATGCTGTGATAGGCTTTTTTGAGAGGGGTATTCATGTTGGCTGGGTGTTGATCGTTGGAATCAACATAAGCTTGCTTCCAGTTGGCGCCGCCATCACTGCTTACATGCACAAAACTATAATCAGGAAATATCACTTTTTGCGAATTATTCGGTGCCACAGTGATGCCAAAACAAGATTCACCCCAACTCCAACCTTTATCGCCACTTGCACCACTCCATCCTGTTATAATATTTTGATTCCCTGTAGTTTTAAAAACCTTGCTCCATTGAACCCCTCCATCTGTTGTTTTATAAACCAAAGGGCCTCCTGCAGCATTATCGTGACCGCCAAGATAAATCGTATTAATATCGTTATCCGCCATACCTGCATACATCACAAAATCATTGGCAAAATTAATACCTGTGCTTTTTGCGACCCAAGTACCACTGTTATTATCCATTGTGTAAACACCCTTGGCATGGTTATAATAATCCCAGGGCATAATACCATTATAAGTTGATGAACCGGTAGAAGCGATGCAGATATAGCGGGTGGTTCCACCTTGCTTTGCACCCCTAAAACTCCAGATAACTTCTCCGGCATTCATACCACTTACAATTAAAGGAGAAAATGCTGCTCCGCTGTTGGTTGATCTGAAAATTCCTTCATTGGTAGCAATAACAACATTGGCACCGTCGAAAAAGGCGCCTGCAAGTGTAATACCGACCCCATTATTGCTTGCATGTTTAACCAAATTAAAATTGGTGCCCCCATCGTTTGTTATATAAATATCGCCATAGTACCCTATAATCACCTGACTGGGATTGTTGTAATTGGCTATGAGCTTATAGGCCTGCCCATAAGCACTGTTATGACCAGCCAAAACTTTCCAAGATTTGCCCCCATCTATTGTTTTTACCGGGTAGCCATTGTTCCCGTCATTGTAATTACTATAAGCAATCTGATTGTTATAAGTAAATTCATAGGTGGAGGTATTAAATACCTGCAAACTTTTATGGTGTATTTGTGAATAGGATTTACCGAAATCCTTAGTGTGAAATAATTCACTCATATCACAACTTACATAATACTCATTATCATCTGTAGGATTAATGGTTGGGAAAAATAAGGCGCCTCCACCTCCCATGCCACGCGAATAAAAAGAATCAGGTAAAAACTGGGAAAATAAGGGCTGGTTTGTGAAAATGATTGTGAAAAAAATTATTTTCACTGAAAGTTTAACTACTGATAATTTCATAAATTGATTAAATTAAAATTAGAAAAATCTAATTAAGGTGGAATTTATTACAATATTAAATAAAATTTATGAATTGCCAACAACCTTCGGTATTCCTTGCTTGACAGTTATGTTGGTCGAAATATAGCGCACAACGAGTGAATCGAAATGTACAGTGAAAATTGTTAATTATCATTTTTCAATGCTTTTAAACCTTACAGCATCTTTTTAAAAAAACATTTTAAAGAAAACCAATGCCTCTGTTCAAACCAGGTAACTAAATTCAAAAAACATCGCCTACATTAAAGAAAAAGCCATGTGCATGCATGATACCGACCCCATACGATATAACAAAATTCACTTTGGATTTCTTATTTGCCTTTATCCTTAAACTCACGCCGGTACCCGGAATAGGCCTAAAAAATGAATTTTGTGGCCATTTGGAGAAAACTTGCAAATTCGCAAATAAGGCGCCTCCAAATAATCCATTTTTCGTCACTTTAAATCTGTATTCTGTTTCAAAATAAAACATATCTCTACTTCTAAAGCGCCCCTGTATATAGGGCCTTCCTGCATTGTCATAAACATCCCACATGGTACTTGGCAAGTCAAGATAGGGTACTCGTCCCTTAACAGTAATTGTTGCAAAATGCCAGAAGGCCAGTATACTTTTGGACCTGCGCGGCAAAAAAAAATATTTTCTTACATCGTAAAATATAGACCTCCAACGCGTAGTGCTTCCAATGGCTTTTAAATTATCCCTATATTCAATATTGCCATATACCCCACCGCCCACAGGGTTGTTCGAATTCCTTCTTTTATCATACAATACGCTGACAACTATACCTGATGAAATTGTCTTGTTTCCATCACCATATAATAAATATTGCTTCAAGGCAGGATTATTCAGGTTATTGGTTGTTCGGATATTCCAGTGATAATCTAATTTATAACCAGCACCTACCAGAAAATCAGGATATACCTGCCTGTAAAAAAGCTGGTGAAATTTTACCAAGGAAAAATAAATTAGTTCTTTTCCTGATTGTCTACTTTGGTCATGTCCAAGGGGATAAAGGTTAGCTGAATAATGATAATAACGCCAGTCGGACACCAAGTTCCATTTATTCGCATTCGTAAAAATATTACCCTGATAAGTAAGGGTTAACTGTTTATTTATGCCATACTCAGGCGAGAAGAACAGGCTTGATATATTGGCGTTTTTTTTCTTCCGATTGACATAAAATGAAAAATTGCATGAAACCACTGCGGTAAAATTGGTTAAAATAGAATATCCGAAACCTGGGAGAATCGAGGAATAGATCTTTCTGTCTCTGATAACCGTATCAGCTTTAACATTTTTTAATTTTGGTGGAAATATATTATAATATACATCTACAATATCCCTTTCTGAGGCAAGAATTTCCTCATTAGAAGTGGCATTATGATGGGCTGTATCGACCTGTGAATACAAAGAACCTGACGAAAAAGCAAGAACCAAAATTGCGATTTTGGAAAATGTTGCGTCAAATAATCGCATATTCTTGATATATTCAGTTAGATTACACAATTATTTAAGCATCAATGCACGAATATAATACCACAATTTGAATTATTTTAGAATTTGCCGTTACATTTATCCCATTTATTACTAACTAATATTGTAATATTTAGAATTATATTTGCATATGTTCAGCCAGCTTTTGCAGACTAAGGAATCATTCCTGTTACTTTTATCCACACCGATTTATATTATCCTTATTCTTGCGGAAATGATCTTTAGTGCCATTCACAACAAGCAGCTATATAAAACGAAAGATACCTTAATGAATGTTTACCTAACGTCATTGAATTTAAGCCTTGACATCATAGTTCGTGGCTTTGGCTTTTTTATTCTGGCTTACTTCTTTCAATTCAGATTTTTTGAAATACATATTGGAATTTTGTATTGGTTGTTTTTATTGATAGCCGAAGATTTTATGTATTATTGGGAGCACAGGGTCGATCATTTTGTGCGTTTCTTCTGGGCCATTCATGTTACGCACCACAGCAGCCAACACTTCAATTTAACCACTGGCTTCCGCTCTTCTGTATTCCAGCCTTTGTACAGGTTTATATATTTTATACCATTAGCGCTCATGGGGTTCTCAGCAGCAGATATCATGTTTATGTATGCAGCCACCCAGATTTATGGCATATTGATACACACCAAAACCATAAATAAACTGAGTTTTTTGGAATATTTTATGGCAACTCCCTCCCATCATAGAGTGCATCACGCCAGCAACACCAAATACCTCGACAAGAATTTAGGAATGGTATTTATTATCTGGGATAAAATTTTTAAAACATTCGAAAAGGAGGACGATACGACAGTGATCATATATGGCCTAACCAAGAATGTTGAAACGCCCAATCATCCTATTAAGATCGTCACACATGAATGGAAAAGTCTGTTTCAGGATATCAGACAGGAAAAACACTGGAAGAATAAATTGCTTTTTTTAATTAATCCACCAGGGTGGAAGCCTTGATTCTATAGTTAATACTTTAAAAGGTTATCATAAATGATATCAATAATTATCCTAAAAGAGAGCCAATCAAAAAATACCAATTTATGAATATTCGCTAATTGATAGGTACAGCATTAATTCCAATACTAATGAAAGCATTTGTACAAATCGAAATTGTGCCAATACTTAGGATATAAAAAGCAATAGAAAAAGCAGCCTCACTATTGCAATATTATTAAATTTTTGAAAGCAAGAATTTTCCTGAATTTAGCTAAATTACTATTTGTGCTTAACCGTAGGTCGGTATTTTTCAAACGGAATTTTCAGGAGTGTTTTAAAATTAGTTTCCCCGTTGATATCTTTGAAAGTATCCACTCCATAAACTAAATTATTGTAGTCAATTTCAGCATAAGTCCCGAATAACCTGTCCCAGATACTTAATACATC
>JBBQIF010000055.1:0-10925 GCA_038324665.1 Bacteroidia bacterium | reverse complement strand
GCTATATGCTGCAGTGCAATACAGCGGCCCAAAGGATATCATTATTACCATGGATGCAGATGCCACCCATAATCCCGGCTTGATTTTAAGGTTAATCCGAATGATTATTGAGGGGCACGATGTTGTTATTGCCTCTCGATTCCAACCTGGCGCCAGGGTGATTGGTCTTGTATGGTACCGCAAGTTACTCAGCATAGTGGCATCCATTATTTTTAGAATTACTTACCCTATCCGTGGCGTAAAGGATTATACTTGTGGTTACAGGGCATTCAGAGCCGATGTTCTAAAAACGGCAATGGATGAATATGGCGACAAGTTTGTGGATCAGGATGGTTTTCAATGTTTGGTAGATATTCTCCTGAAATTAAGAAGAAGAAAACTTTTATTTGGTGAGACTCCTCTCATTCTTCGTTACGATCAGAAAGGCGGTATGAGTAAAATGAATGTTTCCCGTACCATTAAAAATACCTTGATATTAATTGTTAAACGTTTTTTTGTAAAGTAAAATATGGCAAAACAAAAAGTGGTAATCACACCCAAAACAGCAACAAAAGTTGTGGGTAAGCCCATCAGCAATCAAACTGGATTCATTGAGAAAAATGCCCTTAAAATTGCCATCTTTTTGGCGGTTGTAGGGTTATGTATCCGACTATACAGAATTGGTTTCCTGTCGCTATGGGTGGATGAGTATATGCATGCACTTGCTGCCATACACGGCAATTTCAAACACGGTGAAAACAATGGCATTCTGCTTACTTGGTTCAATACGACTTTTGCCTTTATATTCGGAAATACTGAATTTTCCATGCGCTTACCGGTAGCAATTTTAGGCGCTGCCTTAATTCCCACCGTATATGTTTTAGGGAAAAACTTAGTAAATTACAGGGTGGGCTTAATGGCCGCTATACTTACTACTTTTTCACTTTATTTAATTTTCTGGAGCAGAGTTGACAGGCCGTATGGCATGGTAGCCACATTTTATACGCCGCTTTTGGTTTGTTTTTGGCTCATGCTTGAAAGGGTTTCCAAAACCTCAGAAGATAAACTTTCAAAATTCGGAATTAATAAGAAATATCTTTTATGGTTACCATTAGCCTTGATACTAGCTATGATGAGCCAGTTAATTTGTTTCTTGTTCCTTTTTACAGCAGGGTTTTACGGCACCTTTGTAGCCATTGAAAGCTGGATTACTAAGAAATTTACACCCTTCAAGCTAAATGCATATAATGTATTATTTTACCTCAATATAATAGCAGTAGTGCTTATGTTCACCCCAATGAGTAACATCATTATGCGACCTGTCATTGAACTCTTTTTACCGCCAAATATCGCTACCCTTATTTTACCTAATATGAAAGCAGTAGGAGTGGCATTCAGTGGAGATAAATGGCTACTATCATTCAATAAGTATGTTGATCTGACGGAAGCTGATTTCAATCTTGTGCCACTTTTGGGCTGGGCGGGTTTCATCCTTTCCTTTTTTAAGGACCGCAAAGCATCCTATTTTCTTATTTCGGCATTCGTGGTCCCTATGTTACTAATGGGTTTTGTTTTCCGCGAGCCGGCCCATGCCAAATACCTGAGTTATATCTACCCGGTCTTTTTAATCAGCGCTGCATATAGTTTATATTTCATCACCTTTTATGGCATGAAAGTGCTCAGCAAAAACTTTAATGCATCGAACAAGGGGTTCATTACCTCCTGCAATATCAGTTTTATCATCTTGGTGTTATTGATGGTGAAAGGCAAGGAATTAAAAGCAATGCTTAACACACAGGTACATGGCAATGTAGTGGCCAAAGAAATTTCTGAGATTCATTTTGTGAACTGGAACCAACCTTGTGAATTTGTGAAAAACAATATGAAGCCCGGCGATATTATTATGGCCACCGTGCAGGACGCGCCTAAGTTTTACCTTAAGGCCGATTCTGTCGTATGGTTCAGGCAGATGCATTATGATGCTAAAGTAAAAACATACGTGCCCAATAAACCTGATGGCCGACCGAAAAGCGCTTATACTTTTGAACAATTGCAGAAGACCTATGAGAATTATCCTAGAGGATGGTTATTAGCGGATTATTATTTCGAGAATGCTTTGACTGACCCGCGTGCTAAACAATTTGTAGAGGAAAAATTTGATTACCATTTTGAAGCCTGTACTGATGGGGCTGTAAAAGTCTTCAGTTGGGACAAGGCCAAACCTAAAACAATGTCAACTTCATTCGTAATAGAATTAGGTAAAAATGAACAACATCAAAGTTCGGAGGAAATGAGTTTTACAATCAATAAAGCCATGTTGCCTGCAATGGTGAACCTTGTTTTTCTAGCCCAGGGCATAGACAGTGATGCCGAAGCATTTGTAATCATCAATGGAAAAACACAGGTAGCGATAAAACCAAATAACTCCCCAATGACTATGGGAAGTAATGCATGCCAAGTAGATTCCAAAGCATTTGTGGATGGTGAGAATAAAATTATGTTTGCTTATAATCCTGATGAAAACAATGGCGATGTGAACAAAGGGTTTGTGTTATATAATTTTGATATAAGGTAGTTAAGCCCCCTTCACTGAGCTTGATATAAGCAAGTAGAAATCTACTTTATTTGCAATAATAATTGATCATTTCTACGGCATCTTCATTCCCCAATTGCCTTGATTTGTTAAAATCCACACAGGCATCCACCTGCTTATCAATATTAATTTTAGCTAACCCACGGTTGTAATAACCCGTTGCGAATTGTTGATCAACCTGCAAAGCCTTATCATAATCAGCAATGGCGCTGACATAATCCCCCAACTGATTTTTTGAAATACCCCGGTTATTATAATAAATTGCACAGTTTGGGTTAATCTTTATGGCCTCGTTATAATCATCAATAGCACCCTTATCATCATGCATCCTGTTTCTTAACTCGCCGCGGTTGGCATAAGCACTTTCAAACTTCGGATTAATGCGAATGGCAGCATTATAATCATCCAAAGCACCGGCGGTATCTCCCAGAAAATCCCTACTATACCCCCTGTAAGCATAAGTTTCTACCGAGATAGTGTTTATCCTTAAAACCCTATTAAAGTCTGCTATGGCTCCCTTATAATCATGCAACTCATTTTTAGAAGCTCCCCTGCAATATAAAGCATCTTCATAATCAGGCCGGATCTCCAGCACCTTAGTATAATCGTTTATGGCGCCCTGGTATTGTTTCAATTCATGTTTTGCCAGCCCCCTATAATAATAGGCAAGCATATCTTTTGGATTGTTTTTTATAGCACGGGTAAACTCAACTATGGCACCGTTGTAATCTTTATGGGAATGTTTATCCAAACCAATCTTTTTATAATAGTCATTGTTCTGACAGGCCGAAATAGTCAGTAAACCAAGGACGAGAATAAAATTGACTATCTGTTTCATACTTTATAGATGATAAAAAAGGCACTATTTAACCTTCTCTCTTCACTAAAATAAACCTATTGTCTTCTATTTTCATATACCCATATTCATAGCATAATTTGTAGATGGTGCCTGATTTTGTTTCGTAAATACCGGTATGGAAATCAAAATTAAAACCGGCGTCCTTGAGCTTCTTTTCCCCAACTGTTATTTTACCTTCCTTGGGAATGAGGGTTTCCAATGCACGCCTGTTCTTACGCAGAATATTGTTCACTTTCTTTACATAAGCATTGGCGTCGCTGTGTTGTTTGTTGTTGTAATTGTTCCGGCACGAATCGTCGCAGAATTTCTTATCACTTCGCCCATTAATGGGTTTGCCACAATCCAGGCATAGTTTGTTTTCAGTCATGAGTTATAGTATAGGTATAGCAATTATAAGGCAAATATTTTAAAAAGACAAGGATGGGGGCAAGGAATTTGGGGATAGTGATCAGTGGTTAGTGTTTTGAAGCCATTGATTAGTGGCGAGTGACAAGTGAAATTTTGCCTCGCCATCACAATGTGTGTAAGCAATTACTTTTTTAGGGATGCAGTATCCATCCGCACTTTACCCATGATGTGGTTTAAAGTATCTGGAGATGTCAATTCTACTTCAGGCTGATATTCTATAAGGCCTTGTTGCAAAGTAATGTCTATATCTCCAGTCAATACTTCAATTGTCTTATATTGTTTTACTTTTGGTACAAGTTTATGTGCGCTTGTTTTACGTTTAGGCGTATCAATGGTCATGCTGTCCTTTGCTACAATTGTAGTATCCGGCTGCTTGGCGCATACAATTTGACCTTTGATATCTGATCTGCAGGAGGATATTAAAAATGTAAACCCCGTAATAATCATTGCAGCCGCCTTTTGAAATGGAGAGAAGAAGTTTCTCCGATAAGGAAGGCCGGATATGGCTGGAAGTTCTGCAAGGTTGCGGTCGAGTTGGTTTTGCTGAAAACGCCCACAAAGTTTTGCCTCTGAGGCTTGTTTCAAAAATACAAGAATCTCAGAGTTATCCATAGCCGTGAAATCAACTACAATCTTGCTGCATGCGTCACAAAAGCGACCGCTCTCAGCAGCTGTCATCTCATTCCAATTCTCGTGACAAGGTTGGTTAATGCGCACAAATACCTGTTTTTCCATATACTTTATACGCTTAGCATTGGAAATGTAAACGAAATTTACCTGAAAAGTTGCACCGTGCCATTCAAGGACGGTTCTTCATTGGGCTTATCCTTATACTGGTATTTAAGTGTATAATAATAAGTGCCTGCTTTACATTCCTGCCCCAAATTATTAACCTTGCCATTCCAGCCATTCGTCTTATCTTTTGTTTCAAATACTTTGGCCCCCCAGCGATCAAAAATCACCAATTCGAAGGTTTCAACCTCTGGGTTATGCTCAAGACCAGTTAAAAATGTTTTTGGAGACTTGTTATCTTTATCATCAGGGGTAAAAACAGTTGGAGGACCGCTACCAGCGCCATCCATTTGTAAAACATTCCAGATTTTCTTGCAAACTGTATCTCTTATGCCATTGAAGTTGCTTGTTTCCAGACATACCCAATAAAAACCGAATGAATCTGTGAAATCCTTGCAAATTTTACCATCTTTATAGTTGGGTGCAGGATTTTCAACAAACACTAAATGCTCTTTTTTGATATTACAGGTATGGTAAAATCCCCACCGATAAGCTACGGCTGGGATTTGAAGATAATTAAAACAAAAATTGGGTTTTGCACTACTATCTATCGTAAAATCAGCGGAAACAGGTATGTTTGCAGCGGACTTCTGTCCGTTAGCGTTGATGCCCAATATGGAAAGTAGAGCAAGCAAATATATATATTTTTTCATTTATCTATAAAAATGCACTTAGTGTTATTATTAAGTATTAAGCGACGTTAGTAGTTTGTAAAAAGGTAAGCGGAGCAATGGTTCTCCCTAATAACTGATAACCAACTAACGATTTACTTAACATTAGTATCAATAGCCAAAAATCTCCTCAAGTGTTAAAATATGCAACTCGCCATATTTTTTAAGGTCGTCCATTTTTATTTTGTCTTTTGATCCCACAACGCATATTACCCATTTCTGTCCCTTCACATTCTTTTCCTGAAAGGCTTTTACATCTTTATACTCAATGGTTTTTATTGCTTCAAAAATGGCCTTGCGCTCATCTATTTCTATGCCCTTATCCAAGGCACTCAAATAGGTAAAGAACACATCTGTTTTATTGATTCGCTCGGCCTCAATTCCACTGATAATGGATTGCTTTGCCTGGTTAAAGCTTTCTGCATTATCAGGCATATTGTTCAGCAATTCATTCATTGCAGTAATGGCATCATTTAGTTTATCAGCCTGCGTACCTACATAAGCAATCAGTATATCATTTTTTCCTTTTTCCGATGCTTGGTTGTAAACAGAATAAGTGGAATAGGCCAAGGCCCTCGATTCTCTTATTTCCTGGAACACCACACTGCTCATACCACCACCGAAATATTCATTATAAGCCGTGATGATGGGGGCCTTATTGATATCGAATAGATCGGAAGTATGCCTCCAGTTGATTTCTGCCTGCACCATTTCATAATTTGTAAAGTAAACTTGGCTCTTCGTTTGTACCAGAGGTTTAAATTCATAAGGCACTGTTGTTAGCATGATGTTTTCATATATTTTATGATAGGCAAGCAGACTTGTCTCCAGTGCCACTTTACTTTCAGGTCCGTAATACATTATCTGGTGTCTATGCTTGGTAAGGTCTTTAATAATTTTTACCAGTTCATCCGCAGTCAGTGCTTTCAGTTCTGCATTGCTAAGGGTAAAAGTACGGGGATTTATCTTGCCATATAAGGCGTAGTTGCTCAAAGCGGATGAAATTGCTCTTTTGTTAAGTTTGGCGTCCGCCCTGTTTTTTAACTGTCGACCGATATAATCGTCTAATGCCACCTGGTCGGGTTTGGCATTTGACAATAAATGTTCGAACAGAATAAGCGCTTCCTTAAAATTCTGTTGAGGACCGCTCAGGTAAACATAACTCCTTTTATCGCCTGCTGAAATACCGAAGTTGCAGGCCAATTGGTAAAACTTCATACTCAATTCCGAAGCTGTGTATTTATCTGTTCCAACGAACTGCAGATAATCCAAAGCAAACGGGAGTTTTCTATCACTCAGCTTGCCCATGTCCACCACATAATACAAAGTAAATAAATTGTTAATTGCATTCTTTTTGTAAAGCAATTTTGCGTTGCCAACCACACCCCTCTCCATATCCTTTTCAAAATTAATAAAAACAGGGTCAATGGTATCGGCCTCCTCTTCTATAATATCCGTAACGAATAGAGACGTTTTATCACGGTTAAGCGGCACTTCAGTAATGATTGGTTTTTCAATCTTTTCCTGCTTAGTATCTTCACCTGTTCTTTTATAAACAATAGAATAACCATTGGTGTAATATTCATTTGCAAAATCGACAATATCCTCCTTGGTAATCTTACTCATTTCATAATTAATGTTCAGTACATCTATCCATCTCCTACCCGTAACAAAGGCGTCCAACTCGGAATAGGCGATGCCTTGGTTGCTTTCCAATTTCTTAATTTCATCGACCGTATTATTAGCGATAATTCCTTTCAGTAAAGTGGTGTCAAAATTACCCTTCTTAACATTTTCTAGTTGTGCTAATAATAAGTCCTTCACTGCTTCCAGGCTTTGCCCCTCTTTAGGACTACCGAACATCATGTGAACAGAATAATCCTTCATAAAATCCGGCGAACAACCTGCAGATAAAACCTTTTGTGCTTTCACAAGGTTCAGGTCAATTAAACCTGCCTTGCTGTTATTTAAGATGAGGTCGATTATCCTTACCATATTGGCCTGTTTGGAATTGGCTCCTTCAAAACGCCAAGCCAGCATTACATTAGCGGCATCAGAACCCGTTACAGTAATACTATCAGGCCTACCTCTCGGAAACTCAGGCGTGAATTTAAACTCAGGCACCGGTTTTGCAGTCATATACCCAAAATGATGGTCGATCATTTCAATCACACATTCAGGGTCAAAATCTCCGGCCATGATTATTGCCATGTTATTAGGCACATAATAAGTATGAAAATAATCTCTAATTTTGATAAGCGAAGGGTTCTTGAGGTGTTCCACTGTGCCAATGGTGGTTTGTGTGCCATAAGGATGTTGACGGAAAAGACTGGCATATAATTTTTCATACGCTTCGCTAGCATCATTGTCTAAGGATATATTTTTTTCCTCATACACAGCCTCTAGTTCGGTGTGAAACAAACGCAATACCGGGTTGCGGTAACGCTCAGCCTCTAGTTCTATCCATTGGTGAATCATATTGGCCGGTATATCATTGACATATACTGTTTGCTCTACACTTGTAAAGGCATTAGTGCCCTGCGCCCCAATCGATTGGCAAATCTTATCGTACTCATTGGCAATGCTGTATTTAGCAGCTAGACCACTGATACTGTCTATTAAGTGATAGATTGTTTTGCGTTTTTTCTCATCTGTAGTCTTATTGTAAACTTCATATAATTGGTCTATCTTATCGAGATAAACTTTTTCCTTTTCAAAATCCTGGGTGCCATATTTGTCTGTTCCTTTAAAAAGCAGATGCTCTAGGTAATGTGCCAGCCCGGTATTATTTGCAGGATCGTTCTTACTGCCAGCTTTTGTAGCAATTAAGGTCTGCACCCTTGGTTGATCCTTATTAACAGAAAGTATAACTGTTAAACCGTTCGGCAATACATACCAGCGACTGTTGGTGGGGTCGTTGGCCACTTTGGTATAAGTGTAAATGCCTTGTTTTTCTTTGCCGAATGTGCCATAGCGTGTTTGTGCCTGCAAACCCAGGCAGATAACTAACAGGAGGGATATTACTATTTTTTGCATATTGTATTATTACTTTAAAAAAGATGCCAAATTTAAGGAAAATTGGATAGATGGTGTAAAAAAAATTATTTCGTTGAAAATCATTTGACCAAATTGGTAACTGAATTAGATTACTCGTTCAAAAAATTCAGCAGTTCATTAATAAACCCTTCAGGATTATCCGCATGCACCCAGTGCCCTGCATTTGGAATAGAGATGAATTCACTTTTAGGAAAAAATTGCAAAATATAGGGTTTGTCATCATCGCTTAGATATTTTGACTTTTCACCTGAAATAAACAGCGCAGAACCATTATAAATATTTGTAAATTTTAGTCCGTCTATAATTTCTTCATAGGCATTTTTAATGGCCGGTATATTTGATTTAACTGTGAAAGTTCCCTTGTCGTTGCGCTCTATGTTCTTGGCTAAAAACAAACGTACACCCAAATCACTTTCATAGGCCATCAAGGCTTCATCCACTTCTTTTCTGTTGGTTAAGGTATTCCAATTTATTTCTTCAAAGGCTTTAAAATAAGGCGCATGACCGGGTTTGTAAGCTTTAGGTGCTATGTCAACAACAATTAGTTTTTCAATCCTCTTCGGAAATTGGTGTGCTGCCCACATGGCCGTCTTACCTCCCATACTATGACCCATAAGTATAAATTTATCAATTCCAAGGTCATCTGCAAGTTCTATTAAGTCTTCTGCCATTAATTGGAAACCCATTTCATCACTATGAGGAGATTGCCCATGATTGCGCGCATCGATATTGTAAGTAGTATATTTTTCTCCAAGCTTTTTGGCAATATTGTGCCAGTTATCCAACATCCCGAAGATGCCGTGTAATATAAATATTGGCTGTCCGGTAGTCCCATATTGTTTATAAAAAAGCTTCATTTCCACAAAGGTAATTTTTAATGGTTAAGATTGATTGATTTTTAATGTTTCAAAATCAGCAGTAATGCTTTTTCAATTTTCTGTTCATCTAAATAACGTGAATTCGGGATAAGAAATTAATACGTTCTGATCGGCTACTCTAAACACAGCAAAATACCACTAGGGGTTCATTTTGCAATTGTTAATGGCAAGCCAATGAGAACCATTTTACCACACCGCTCAGCAGCATTGATGCCAAAAAAAACAATATTGAAAACAATAATAATAAAGGGTTTTCAAATAAATTTGAAAATGGATAGCTAGAAACCTTGGAGTAAAAAACAGGCAGAGCAAATGACTCCAGAGGAGTCAAATGTTTATAACCATGCCTTTTAAAGCATGGTTATAATGCAAACGTTGACCATGGTTGGCGACATTTTTGCTTAAATTATCTTGCAAAAATGATGACAACCATTTCTCTGTAACCCTAACTGACGATAAATAATTATTGAAAAAAAAATCCCGACTAAACGGGATTTTACTATTTATGTATTTAAGAATTTATCTCGTAAAACCCATGGTAGCACAATCATCACCTGTCTTCTTAGACATGCTGCTGCCATGTGCGCCATCTACCTTGTGACTGTTCTTACCTGAACCAGAACCACATTTGGAGCTGCCTATTTGTAGGTATTCAGCGTTCAGCAATTTACCTGCATCATCCTTCACTTCCATCTGGTGCTTTTTACTGTCTATGGTTATGTATAAAAGAGAGGAATCGCCACAGGCGGGTTCACTGCCTACCTCTCGGATCTTACCCACAAAGATGCCATCCATATAAAGATTATACCGAACACTTTCTGTTGAGGAACCATTCATGTAAAAGCCTACCTTAGTATGGGTATCATCATCATCACGTTCCCTATCACAGGAAACGATGCTAGTAGCAACAATCAGGATTAAAATAAATTTTTTCATATTGTTGGGTAACGCAAACTTACAGCATTTATTGTGAATATGATATTTAAATGAAAGATTCTGTTATTATTGCCGCTTGTTCTCTATCGTGTGTTTTCTTAAATCCTGTGGCAGGGCTTGCACTGCTCCTTCTCCCTATAAAATTTAATTTCGCCGGTAGGTCATAACGACAGAAATACATCCAAGCGCCCATGTTTTTTGGTTCTTCCTGCACCCAGTAGAAACTTGCATTTTTATACGTTTCAAAAACTTCATGTAATTGTTTTTCAGGTAAAGGATACAATTGCTCCAAACGGACAATCGCCACATCTTTCCGCTTATCAGTTTGCTGCTTATTCAACAATTCATAATAGATTTTGCCGGAACACATCAAAACTTTTTTAACTTGCTTTTGATCTGCATAATTATCGCCAATAATCTCCATGAAAGTACCTGAAGTGAAATCTTCTATATTGCTCACACAAAGCGGATGGCGCAATAAACTCTTTGGGGTCATCGCAATTAAAGGCACTCTAAAACTGCGTTTTAACTGTCTGCGGATTGCATGGAAATAATTGGCAGGAGTTGTACAGTTTACCACCTGCATATTGTTGTTGGCAGAGAGTTGTAGAAATCTTTCTAATCGGGCAGAGGAATGCTCCGGCCCTTGACCTTCATAACCGTGTGGCATCATCATCATAAGCCCGCTATATTGTCCCCATTTAGTACCAGCACCAGCCACAAACTGGTCAATCATGATCTGTGCACCATTG
>JBBQIF010000054.1:0-11071 GCA_038324665.1 Bacteroidia bacterium | reverse complement strand
TGTATATAACCAATATACTTTGCAAACCAATGATCTTGATATACCACAATTCAGGAAAGCAATGCAGGAAAGAGGGGTGCCCACCATGATTTATTACCCTATGCCTTTGCACAAGCAGAAGGCTTATCTAAGTGATATCAGCTTGCCCATTTCTGAATCACTTTCTCAGTCGGTAGTTAGTTTGCCAATAGGAACAGATATGGAGACTGCGCAGGTTAGCCATATCATTCATTCAGTATTGAATTACTTTAAACATTAAAATATTAAAAACGGAATAATATGTATAAAAACGCAGAAACACATCGTCTGATTAATACACGCACAAGCATTAAAGACACAATTAAAATTATATGAAAGTAGCAGTAGTTGGAACCGGGTATGTTGGATTGGTAACAGGAACATGTTTTGCCGAAGTGGGCATTAATGTTGTTTGCATTGATATTGATGTCAATAAAATTGAAAATCTTAGAAAAGGCATTTTGCCAATCTACGAACCAGGACTAGAAGAAATGGTGGAAAGGAATTTCAAAAAGGGCAGATTACAATTTTCTAGCAACCTAAAAGAAAGTATTGGTGACTGTGAGGTAGCATTTATTGCTGTTGGAACGCCACCTGATGAGGATGGCAGCGCCGACCTTAAATATGTGCTTGGCGTAGCCAATGAAATAGGTACTTACATGGATGATTATATGGTTATCGTCACTAAAAGCACGGTGCCAGTGGGGACGGCTGAAAAAGTGAGGATCGCATTATCGCAGGCATTAGCTAAAAGGAATTCAAACATCACTTTTGATGTGGCAAGTAACCCTGAATTTTTAAAAGAAGGAGCTGCAATTGATGATTTCATGAAGCCAGACAGAATCGTCATTGGCATTGAATCTGCCAAAGCAGAAGAGGTAATGACCCGTTTATATAAACCCTTTTTATTGAATGGACATCCATGTATTTTTATGGATATACCAAGTGCTGAAATGACCAAATATGCAGCCAATAGTATGCTGGCAACCAAAATCAGTTTCATGAATGATATTGCCAATTTGTGCGAAATTATGGGGGCAGACGTGAACATGGTGCGCAAAGGGATAGGCAGTGATAGTAGGATAGGGCATAAATTTATTTATCCCGGCATTGGCTATGGTGGTAGTTGCTTCCCAAAAGATGTAAAGGCTTTAATTAAAACAGCCTCAGAGAATGGCTATGAAATGAAAGTATTGCAAGCCGTGGAGAATGTAAATGATGCTCAAAAGCACCGCATGTTTGCCAAGTTGAACAATTATTTCAAAACGTTGAATGGAAAAAAAATAGCACTTTGGGGATTATCCTTTAAACCCAAAACAGATGATATGCGCGAAGCGCCAAGTCTGGTTTTAATTGAACAATTACTGGCCGCTGGAGTAATAGTTTCAGCCTATGATCCGGTAGCTATGCATGAAGCGCAAAGGATGATTGGCGATAAAATAGAGTTTTGCAATGATATGTACAAAGCGCTCGATAATGCCGACGCTCTAGTAATCGTTACAGAATGGCCGGAATTCCGTTCACCTGATTTTGATACCATCAGTAGCTCTTTAAATCAAAAGGCAATATTCGACGGGCGTAATATTTATGAACCAGAGGAAATGAAAGCATTGGGCTACCATTATGAATGTATAGGAAGGGAAATAGTAAAATAAAATGACACAAAAAAGAGTATTGATAACTGGCGCTGCCGGTTTTTTAGGGTCACACCTTTGTGACAGGTTTATTAAAGAAGGATACCATGTGATTGGGATGGATAATCTCATCACTGGAGACTTGCACAATATCGAACACCTTTTCAAACTGAAGGACTTTGAATTCTATCACCATGATGTTTCAAAATTTGTACATGTACCAGGTGTGCTGGATTATATTTTGCATTTTGCATCACCAGCAAGTCCCATAGATTATTTAAAGATACCTATTCAAACTTTAAAAGTAGGTTCATTGGGAATTCATAATCTGCTTGGTCTTGCAAAACAGAAAAGTGCAAGGTTATTGATTGCCTCTACTAGTGAGGTCTATGGCGACCCGCAAGTACATCCGCAAACAGAAGATTATTGGGGCAATGTTAACCCTGTTGGTCCTCGCGGTGTATATGATGAGGCCAAGCGTTTTCAGGAAGCCATGACAATGGCCTACCATACCTATCACGGATTGGAAACCAGGATTGTGAGGATTTTCAATACCTATGGTCCACGCATGAGACTAAACGATGGCAGAGTACTCCCTGCATTTATCGGTCAGGCATTGAGAGGTGAGGATTTAACAGCCTTTGGTGATGGCAGCCAAACAAGGTCATTCTGTTATGTAGATGACCTCGTAGAAGGCATATACCGCTTGTTGTTAAGCGATTGTGCTGACCCTGTCAATATTGGCAATCCGGATGAAATAACCATTAAGGATTTTGCAGAAGAAATTATTAAACTCACCGGCACAAGTCAGAAAATAATCTTCAAACCATTGCCTACGGATGATCCTAAGCAAAGGCAGCCGGATATCACGAAAGCAAGGGCATTGTTGGGTTGGGAACCTAAGGTAAATAGGGCTGATGGCTTAAAAATTACTTACGAGTATTTCAAATCCTTAAGCAAAGAGAAGTTGTACGAGGATCCATTGGGGCGGGCTTTTGCTAAGAAGTAGGTATTTGCATTATTCAATTACCTTTGCTTTCTGTTTTTTTGAATAAGCCTGATAAAATAAAAATTTGCCATCTCAGCTCAGTCCATTTTGCGCTGGATACTAGGATATTTTACCGAATATGCTGCGCCTTGGTTGGGTTTTATGATGTCACCCTAATAGCGGTTCACCCTACAAAGGAAACTTATAAAGGTATAAATATCATCCCTTTTAGGCGCTTTCATAACCGTAGGCGAAGAGTCGCTTTCGGTTGGTTGATAATGTTTTTCAAGGCCCTGAAAGTTAATGCGCGGATTTATCATCTGCATGATCCAGAGCTGATTCCTTGTGGTATATTATTGAATTTATTGGGAAAAAAAGTCATCCTAGATATCCATGAAAATATTGCTGAAGATATATTTGATAAACCCTGGATACGAAATCAGCAACTGGCTTATGGGCTTTTTCATTTTTTTGAGAAACTGGCTTGCCGGTATTTTTACATCATCCTTGCTGAAACTTCGTACGAAAAACGCTATAAAACCATCGCTAAAAGGTTGTCAACCGTGCAGAATTACTGTGATATTCAATTTTTTGATCAATACAAGTTGCCTGACAAGAAAACAGGCAAGCACCTATTTTACATTGGAATTATACTGGAGAACAGGGGCATTTTGCAAATCATAGAGGCAGTGAACCTATTGAAACAATCAGGTACAGTGTATCATTTTCACTGTGTTGGCGAATTATACAACGATCTTGAGTCGAAAATAAAGGCATTGCCTTATTATGAAAATATCAAGGAACAATTGCATTTCTACGGTCGTAAGTCGCTAGAGGACGGCTACAAAATAGCAGAAAAATGCAGTATGGGTTTGTGTATCATTTGGCCGATGAAGAATTCAATTGAAAGTTATCCCACCAAATTGTTCGAATACATGGCCATTGGATTGCCGATTATTACCTCGAATTTCCCGCTTTATAAAAGCGTATTTGAACAGAATAAATGTGGGGTAGGTGTTGATCCATTTTCCCCAAAAGAAATCGCAAACGCGATAGAAATAATTCACAATGATGTCGAAAAAAGTGAACAGATGGCAAAAAGTGGAAAAATTGCCGTAGAAAAATATTACAACTGGGAGACTGAAAAGTCAACGCTGCTAGAGGTTTACAGAGAGCTCGCCAACCCATCCAAATAAAAAACAGGATTGTGTTTGGTATTTCAAATAGGATTATCTAATTTTGCAACCCTTAATTTTTTCAACATAATAAAGTCGTGGATTCAATAAGTTACAAAACCGTTTATGCCAATAAAGCAACCATTCAGAAGAATTGGTATGTAGTGGATGCAAGTGATAAAATACTTGGTCGTTTATCAACCCAGATTGCTGCTGCCCTGATTGGTAAAAATAAAACAGATTATACCCCAAATTCAGACAATGGGGATTGTGTAATCGTTATCAATGCCGGGAAGGTTAAATTATCCGGAACCAAATTGGCAACAAAAGAATATATTACCTATTCTGGTTTCCCAGGTGGACAAAAAAGGATCACTGCGGAAAACCTGATTAACAAGAAACCAATTAAGTTGGTTGAAGAGGCCGTTAAAGGGATGTTACCAAAAAGCAAATTAGGAAGTCGTATGTACACCAACTTATTTGTATATGAAGGTGATACCCATCCGCATGAAGCTCAGCAACCAAAACCATTAAAGTTAAAAATATAATCCATTCAAAATAACATGGAAGTTACAAATACATCTGGCAGAAGGAAAACTTCAATAGCCCGTATCTACATGACATCGGGAACCGGTGCCATTACGATTAACAACAAGCCGTACGACGCTTATTTTACCACAATCGCACATCAGTTCAAAGTAATGCAACCATTGCAAGCTACTGATAATGTTGGTAAATTCGACATCAAAATCAATGTTGATGGTGGCGGCGTTACAGGACAGGCTGATGCAATTCGCCTTGCCATCTCCAAATCCCTTTGTGAAGTGAACGTTGAGAACCGTTTGGCTTTGAAGCCATTGGGTTTGTTAACTAGGGATGACAGGATGGTTGAAAGGAAAAAGCCGGGTCAGAAGAAAGCAAGGAAAAGATTTCAATTCAGCAAACGTTAATATTTATTACAAATGTCTTCAGTATCACAAGAACAATTATTGGAAGCGGGTTGTCATTTCGGACACCTTACCCGCAAATGGAATCCCAAGATGGCACCATACATTTTTATGGAGCAAGACGGTATTCATATCATCGATTTAAATAAAACAGCAGTAAAATTAGAAGATGCCGCTGCTGCTATTAAAGGAATGGTTAAATCTGGTCGTAAGATTTTATTCGTAGCCACTAAAAAACAGGCGAAGGATATTATTAAAGAAGCAGCTACCCAAACCACTATGCCTTTTGCAGTAGAAAGATGGTTAGGCGGTATGCTAACGAATTTTGCGACGGTGCGTAAATCAATTAAAAAAATGCAGACCATTGATAAAATGGCTGTAGATGGCACTTATGCCAATATCAACAAAAAAGAAAAACTGATGTTGGAACGTGAAAAAGCAAAACTGACCAAAGTATTGGGTGGTATTGCCGATATGTCACGTTTACCTTCCGCTTTATTTATTGTGGATGTAAAGCGCGAACACTTAGCTGTAGCAGAGGCAATGAAGTTGAATATGCCTACAATCGCTATGGTGGATACCAATAGTGACCCTACGAATATCGATTTCCCTATTCCATGTAATGATGACTCTTCAAAATCTATCAAGTTTATTGTAGATTATATCGTTGCAGCTATAGAAGAAGGAATGGCTGAAAGGAAGAAAGATAAAGATTCTGCTGAATTAGAGAAAGCGAAATCAGAAAAAGAAACAGCAGCCGAAGCATAAATAGAAAGATGAGTAATATGTCAACAATAAGTGCAGCAGATGTAAATAAACTGCGTCAAATGACGGGAGCGGGAATGATGGATTGCAAAAAAGCATTGATGGAAAGCAATGGTGATTTTGATGCAGCCATCGATTTTTTAAGGAAAAAGGGACAGAAAATTTCCCTTAACCGTGCCGACCGTGCAGCTAAAGAAGGAGCGGTAATCGCTTTGACTTCAGAAGATAAAAAAACAGGTATTGTAATAGAATTGAATTGTGAAACGGATTTCGTGGCTAAAACCGATGATTTCTTGAAAGCAGCCAATGATATTGCAACATTAGCAATCACCGAAAAACCGGCAACTCTCGAAGCCTTAAAAGCTTCTAATATCAATGGTGTTGCTTTGGAGCAAATGTTAACCGACTTGATGGGTAAAACTGGTGAGAAGTTAGATATTTCCAAATACGAAATTGTAAACGGTGAGAATGTGGTAGCTTATATACATGCAGGTAATAGAATGGGTGTTTTGGTTGAATTAAGTAATACCCCTTCTGATGCTAATATTGCAGCAGGTAAAGATACAGCTATGCAGATTGCTGCTATGAACCCAATTGCTTTGAACGAAAGTGAAGTTTCTAAAGAAACCATTGCCAGAGAAATTGAAGTAGGCAAAGAGCAAGCAATTGCTGAAGGTAAGCCGGCTGAAATGGCTGAGAAAATTGCCTTAGGCAGGTTGAATAAATTCTACAAAGAATATACATTGGTGAATCAGGAATTTGTGAAAGACAATTCTAAAACAATTGCAAAAATGCTTGCAGATACAGAAGCTGGCCTAGTAGTAAAAAGCTTTAAAAGAGTAGCCTTAGGCGCTTAATAAAAAATATAATAATTTAAATCCCATCAGATTTCTGGTGGGATTTTTTTTTGATGATTTCAATTGCGGTAGAGAAGTCAAAATCATTCTCTGGGGAGTAAATTATTCCCTAAATGTAAGGTAATTCCGTCCAAAAAAAATTATAAGCCGCTTAGGTGTTTCTGTAATTTTATAGCGAGTTCTTTGCCGCCGTATTTAGGGTCGAACATGGTGGAATGTTCACCCTCAATTTCATAGAATGTTGCAGACTTAGCATAGGCGTTCCATCTGTTTTTCACACTTTCACTTAAATGATATTTCTTGTAGCTTATATTGTTTTTATTATCCATAAAATGATGTTGGTCTCTGGCATAAAATATAACAATATCTTTGTTGTATGGGGTTATTTTGTATTTTTGATAAGCAGATTCAAAGGTGTCTGCCTGCTCGGCAAAGAGTTCAAATTCTATATTGCGATCATTGAAAAAGCGTTTACTAAAAAAAGACCGCATCTTTTTGATTTTATACAGAAAGGCATGTCTAGTATGCTTTGTCAGTAGGAATGCTTCAAAATGAACTTTTGCATAGACCTTTTGAAAGAAAAAGTTTAGGGTATTGTGCGACTTTTCGCTATCCCTAATCACGGTATCAAACATGGCCACTAATTTTACTGTCTTACCCATTTCCTCTAACTGTCTGGCCATTTCGAATACAACAAATCCGCCGATACAATGACCGGATAAAGCATAAGGTCCTGCGGAATCTTGCGTGACTATTTCATCAACGTATCTTGCTGCTATACCTACAATATCAGATGGAAACTCGGCAAGGTTTTTTTTATCTGTTGGATGCTCTAAAACATATACAGGCTGGTCGGCGTCCAAAAGTTCAATAAACTTTTTGAATTTCAAAATAGTGCCACCTCCACCACAAACAATATAGAGCGGCATTTTATTGCCGCCAATTTTTGCAGGGATCAGCGATTTTGAATACCCAGTGGTTTGCATAACTTGTGTTTTACGCTTGGAATTTTTAGCTGATCTTAATTCCTCTGTCACAATTGGTGTTATTTGTGTGGTTAAAGCACTAGCAAGCTTTTCGATTGTCTGATGAAGGAAGACATCTTTCACCTGCATAGAATAACCAAGTCGTTTAATACGGCTTACAATCTGTATCGCTATAAGAGAATCACCACCCAGCTCAAAAAAATTGTCGTGAATACCAATCTTTTTTAACTCCAGCAACTCCTGCCATATTGCTAATAATTTTTTTT
The DNA here is from genome assembly GCA_038324665.1 of Bacteroidia bacterium. Taxonomy (GTDB): domain Bacteria; phylum Bacteroidota; class Bacteroidia; order NS11-12g; family UBA955; genus JABMMZ01. The sequence goes on along the minus strand of JBBQIF010000054.1, from coordinate 3,435 downwards.
CAGTTTCATTTTTTGGTGCTTCAAAATGTTTGCCGATGGCTTCGCCTGCCTCCATAAGCGGCAATGCCTTGTAATCGATTTTGCCAGTATTGGTTAATGGCAATTCTTGCAACTCTGCCCATATTGCCGGTAGCATATAGCTTGGCAGTCTGTTGCTTAAATAGTGGATAAGCGCGTCCCGGTCCATGCGGCCTTTCTGGGGTACGATATAAGCAACCAGCCTCTTACCACCCTTTGTATCATCCTTCGCCACTACTACAGCATTTCTTATCAACTCACATTGCTGCAGCACCGTTTCTATCTCTCCAAGCTCTATCCTGTAGCCGCGAATTTTCACCTGATTATCGGAACGTCCTGTAAAAATAATAGTGCCATTTGGCAGCCAATGACCTTTGTCGCCTGTTTTGTAGAGGCGCTTTTCGGGTTGATCGTTAAATGGGTTAGGAATAAATTTTTCTTTACTTAGTTCAGGGTTGTTTAAATACCCCCTTGCAAGGCCATCACCACTTATACAGATTTCGCCATCAATTCCAATGGGAGTATGCTTATTGTTCTGATTAAGCATATATACCTGGGTATTTTGAATGGGATTTCCGATTGATACAGCTTCACCTTGAAAAGTATCTTTATTAAATTTATTTTCGATGGAGGTAACCGTAGTTTCTGTTGGCCCATATTCATTATAAAACTGTGTGTAGGGCATCCATGCCTTAGCCAAAGCTGCGGGACAGGATTCTCCTCCTGCAATCACCCGTTTTAAGCTGCCATAATTATTTGCGTGTATATTTTGCAAAAAACTGGGAGTGGTATGTAGATGTGTTATTTTTTCGCTGCTAATTAAGTCCGCCAAGCTTTCTGTTTCCAATAATTGATCATTTTTTATAAGTACTAACCTTGCCCCATTGCATAAGGCAAGGAAAATCTGCTCTACCGAAGCATCAAATGCGTAATTTGAGAACTGTAAAATACTTTCGTCACTTTGGATATTGAATTCTTTTGTTTGGCTACAGATTAGGTTTACAACACTGCGGTGTTCTATCATTACGCCTTTCGGTTGGCCAGTGGAGCCGGAGGTATAGATAACATAGGCCAAGTGTTGTGATCTGCTTGGTCTCGTTACTTTGCCTTTGGGTAGTAGTGCTATTGTAGGCCAGTCTCCGTCTATTTCTACAATGGTTAGTTCCTTTTCCGGCTTTAGTGTTTGTCGCCCTAATTTGCTGCAAACAACAATGGATGCGCCAGTATCTGTGAGCATAAAATTTATCCTGTCGTTAGGATATTCGGGATCTATAGGCACATATCCTCCCCCTGCTTTAAGTACCCCAAGGATACCAACGATCATTTCTATTGAGCGCTCCATACATATAGGCACCAAAACAGCTTCCTTTACGCCTTTGCTTCTGAGGTGATGTGCCAATTGGTTAGCGCGAGCATCGAGTTCAGCATAGCTAAGGCTTTGCTTGTCAAACGACAGCGCAATATTGTCAGGCGTTTGCTGTACCTGCTCCTCGAAAAGGTCTGTAATTTGCTTATCTGAGGGATAAGGCACATCTTCTTTGCAAAAAGCTTCCATCATCTTTTCTTCTTCAGGCGGTAGGATATTAATTGCACCGATATCTGAATCCAATGCGCCAGGAAATTGCGCCAAAATGAAAATTATGCGATTCGCGAGCAACTTAATTTCTTCGTGCGAGAAATAGTCTGTTCCATAATGAAATCCAAGTTCCAGCGGTTGTTGTTCTCCATAATCCCGCCAGCATACCTGCAAAGGCATTTTTTCATGTTCGCTTTGAAGCCAAAATATTTCCGTTTCTAGTTCCCCACCAAAGTCCAAATCAAACTTGAATGGGACATAATTAATAATGATGTCGTATAAAAAACTTTCATTGGCTTTTATTTTCAGCGACTTTATCAAGTCGATAATTAGGTAGTTTTGGTGGGGATAATCTTCTTTTCTAGCGATAGAAATGTCTTTTAACAAATCCTTTAATTTGGTGTCATTCTCATATTTACCTTTCATGGGTAAAACACCAGAAAACATCCCAAGAATATTCCGCAATTCACCTGAGCCCCTTTTATGCACAGGAATACCAAAAATCATTTCTGATTGCTCGGAAATATTACCAAAATAAATGAGCAGGGCTGCAATTGTCAACTGATGTAAATTCGACTTGGTGACCAATAACACATGGTCTAATATTAGTCTCTGTTCAGGACTTATTTCAAGGTAAAAATTCCCGCTTTTCTTTGTTGATTGAGATGAATAGCCATTGTTTTTTAAAAGGTTCTCCGGTCTGTTATTAATTTTATCTTTCCAGTACTTCCCATCTAATTCATAATCTAGAGAATCACGATAGGCCGATGCCCTGATGGCTTCATTGCTATAATTGGGGTAAACTGGTTGAATAGCATTGCCTGTAAGTAATGATTTGTATTTTTGGGAAATGTAATTTACCCAGATAGTAAAACCGTATGCATCGGTTATTAAGTGGTGATACTTGAAGAAGAACCAATATTCATCATGAGCGATTTTTATTAAAGTATGTTCAAAAAGTTTCTCGTCTTTTTGTATAGTAAAAGGCGTATTAAAGCGGCCTTGCATCCATACTTTTGCCTCCATTTTTGGATCATCTAGCTGACTGAAATTTATTTCATTAACTTCGAGTTGGTTATAAGCATCATCAAAAAAGCAATGCGGTTCGTTACCATTCAGTTCAAACCGCATCTTATAAGCATCGAATACATTAGCGGATGAATTGATGGTTTCAATGAATTTTTCTTTATCCAGCCGCCCCTTTAATTTTATATATAGCCCGATATTGTAATATGGACTTTCAGGATTTAAAAGCTGGTCCACATAAATATCAAATTGCGCCGGATGCATCGGCACTGTGCGTGTTGGCATTAGTATTCTTGAAAAATTTTAGTTGGCCGCTTCCTATGCTGTATAGTGTTGCGGTGTGTTGTCAGTAACCAATGCAATTATAGCAAATATTATTCAATTTTAGCACTAGTTTTTTTTAAGGGCCTCACAAATTTGTATTTATTTGGTGTCTGCAAGTTTTCCTATAGACTTTTTGTAAGGGTAGAAATATTTGTTCATAAATGGCAAAAGCAATTGTTAAAGATTGCTCAATCCTAATAGGGTTGAATGCCCGTTTTGTAAATTATTTATGTTGCAACCATAACATAAGAAACTTATCATACACCTCATAATAGGTTTTTTTTACACTAGAATTGTAATACACCAATTCCTTTTGCACCAGTGCTTCCAGCCCCCTTTTGACATTTGCAGGGGTGCCTAGTTTGTGGTTGTAAATAAATTGTTACGCATAGGGTTGTTCTATTTTATTTTCTGTGGCAATGGCTTTTAATAAATTCCATTGCGAAGGTGTTATAAGGTTCCTGTACTGGAAATAAGTGCCTTCATTCTGA
>JBBQIF010000053.1:0-11280 GCA_038324665.1 Bacteroidia bacterium | reverse complement strand
TTTGAAAAGATTATTTGAAGGAAAAAAATATACAGAAGAAGATTTGGTATTTTACAATGGGAATTGGGTAAGCCTTTATCACCATGGAAAATTTTCGCAACGCGATAAGCAGGAATGCCTCAAGAATATCAATTTGGAATTGATGAAGTTTGAAGGATTTATCCAATCAGCCCAATGGCTGGTTATTACCTTTGGATCAGCCTGGGTATATAAATATACAGATCGAGGACAAATAGTAGCCAATTGTCATAAAATCCCGCAAGTACAGTTTGAAAAAAGAATATTAAGTGTTGAAGAAATCGTAGAATGCTGGCAACCAATTATTACATCACTTAAAAAATTAAATTCTGAAATTGAAATAATTTTTACCGTCTCCCCCGTCAGGCATATAAGGGATGGCGTGCATGAGAATAATCTTAGCAAAGCCACACTATTATTGGCGATTGATAAGCTGTTGTCGGAAAATACACAATACTTTCCTGCTTATGAATTGGTGAATGATGACCTTAGAGATTACCGCTTTTTTGAACTCGATGGAGCCCATCCAAATGCAGTTGCAATTGATTATGTTTTTGATAAATTTTGCAACAGTGTTTTGTCAAAAGAAGCGCGTGAGATAATGGATTCCCTGGAGGATTATAATCGATTAAAGTGCCACAAGCCATTAACCGATTCAGAGTCGAATAAAGCGATGTTGCGGCAAAAATTGGAAGTAAAACGAGTTGAGTTGATTCAGCGATTTTCTGAATTAAGGGGTCGCCTTTAATTAAATTACCCTCTTAATTTTGAATAATTATTTTATGAATAGCCATTTGGTTGTTCGATTTGACTTGAATAAAATAGATGCCATTATTCAAATCTGAAAGATTAATTAATTCTTTATTGGTTCCTGAGACTAAGTTTGCTTTTTTCGAGTAAACGTTTTTACCACTAATATCTATAATATTAAATTCAACAAAATTATTTAATGGTAGATAAAGTTCAATTAATAATTCATTGCTAGATGGGTTGGGCGATACATTTAAAAGTTTTAAAGAGTTATTGTCTACACTTATCTTATGATCTATTCTAGATGAGACATTCGAAGAATCGACTACAATATTATACCAGTCTATTTTATTCTGAAGTTTAACGTTAGGAGTTATATCAAGTGTCCCTTTTGAAGTAGTATATACAATTATTTGAAAAACACCGGGATGCAAAGTCATTTCAGAGGAAATATCAATCACCATACATCCAGTATTACCCCCTAGATAATAACAATCAACAGGATTGCAAATATAATTAATGATAGTTCCTTTAGGTTTAGGATTAATATTTACACTATCAACATGAATGTAATCAAAAATGTATTTTCCGAAAATAGTGGTCGTATCATGGGCCACCTGAAGGTAAAAGGTAGTTTTAAAAGGTTTATTTTGTTGCGCATGAGGAAAATCGTTAGTTATAGGAATTATAGTATTATGATTGCCGCTATATGGTATAGGACTGCATTGGGAAAAGGCTCCAGTGTAATAACATAGAAATAATAGCAAAAGGTAAAAACTGGGTTTCATATTAATGTTGTATAATTATTTTTTTGCAAGTTGTTTGATTATTTGAAGTTATTTGTATGAAATAAATGCCATTATTTTGAATGGAAATTGTGGATTCCTTCCCTTCAGGCCTTGATTCAAATATAACTTGACCAAAGGTATTCAATATTTTTAATTCATCGATTTTTTCAAAATAGTTTACAGTAAAGCAATCTGATGACGGATTGGGAAAAACAGAAAAGAGATCGCTTGTATGTAGAGTCTCAATAGCAGTTCCTTTATAATTCGCATCACTAATTCTAAATAAATTGTATTTATTTCCAGCACCAACAGATTCAAAGAATATAGCATGATTGAAATCTATATAAGCCGAACCTGGAAATCCTCCTTTACCAATTATTGTAAAATTGCCGGAGGTAGAATCCGCATACCAATATTGCAATTGAGACAAGCTATCCTTGAGAGTTCCATAAAGGTTTCCATCTTGCGTTATGAAAGGCGTTGTTTCTGTACTTTTTAAAATGCCCTTAACCAAAACCGTACCTTGAGTTGTCCCATCAGTACTCCATAAACCAGATTGTATTGAAGTGGAAATGCCAAAATGTAATTTGTTGTTGAAATTAAATAATGAGGAAACATTATTAGAGCTTCCAGGATTTATTGTTTTTATTAATATGGTGCCAAAATTGGTGCCATCTGATTCCCAAATTTTTGCTCCAGCAGGTCCCCCTTGTATCATAATACACTTGTTTTGGTAATTTGCAAACTTTAAAAAATAATTAATAGAAGACACATCAATCGATGTAATTTCTTCAACTGTTGTGCCATTAGTTACCATTAGTTTATGGGAAGTGCCGAATGCATTATCTGTGTAGAAAAATACTTTTCCAACTGATTCAAAGAATCCTACAGGATTGCTTATAGTTGTTCCAGGATTAATATCGGACAATAATTTCGTACCAGCATCTGTGCCATCTGTAACCCATGGCTCATAACCATGAACACTGTCATCTGCCTCAAAATAAACCTTATTACTTGCAACATAAAAACGGCCAGGGCCAGCACTGCGTTTTCCTGCAGCAATATCTTTAAGTAAAACAGTGCCTGAAGGAGTTCCATCAGTGGTCCACAATTCAATCCCATGTTTAGCATCTAGTGCGGAAAATAGAAGCTTACCATTAAATATATTGAAATTACTAGGGTAGGATCCAAATTGTCCAGGATTTATGTCCGCTAACATAGTTGTGCCTGCTTCTGTGCCATCACTGACCCATAATTCCAATCCATTGATGCCGTCGTCAGCAGCGAAGTATACACGATTTTTATACGTTATACTTTGATTTTTAGTGAATGAAATATTACATCCAGACACAGTGCCTGGGTTAATGTCTTTGAGCAGCGAAGTGCCAACGGCTGTGCCATCAGTATTCCATAGCTCAGTTCCATTGGCATCTGTAGTTGCAAAGAAAAATAATTTTTTATTTAAAGTTGTTAGAAAATAAGGTGAAGGTGACTGGATGCCTCCCTTATTTATTTGGGTAAATTCTTTAGTGCCCGCTTTCGTGCCATCGCTATTCCAAAGTTGAATTGGGTAAGCGGAATTTCCGCCTGCTGCAAAAAATATATGGTCGTTAAAAATTGGAAATTCGAGCGGTATTGGCTTATAACCGGAATCAATGTAGCCAAGATCAAATATTTCTTTCATCTGCCCTCGAGCTGTAAATACAATTGATATTGAAATTAATAAGATAATGCGTACTTTCATTTTTATATAATTATTTAGAAGTTTAAATTAAATGGAATTTGGCTTTATAGTTTAAGCAACAAACTAAAAGATAAATTAAGGTAAAAAAAATACTTAATTTTGTGTACTAATTGGATGTGCTTCTACTAGATCTAATTTTGATAAGGTAGTAAACCGTATTGACTACTAAATCGCAACATTTGTTGAATAAAGGTTTCGGTATAATCAACTGTAACATCAATTATTTTACCATCTCCCATAACTGCCGTGTACCTTGGTTGTATAAATCCCCTGTATGCGGCAACATCCAAGGCCTTTACCCTGCTCAATACCTCACTATGGATGGTTTTATTTACTTTTACACCATAAGTTTCTACCAGTTTTTCGCCCTCTGCTTTATTCCCTGTTGATTTAATTGTTTGTATTTTATTGAGCAATGCACCGAATAAAACCCTTAACTTATCATAATCGTTAATAACAAAGAAAGTTTTTCCATCCCTTATTTTTTTCTCAATTACATTGTCTTTTTTACCTTCTTCGTAAACCCACAAAGCTACCATTTGCCTATTGCGCATGTGGTCCTCCTCCAAGTTCTCGCCTTCTTGTACCCTTCTTAATTGTACCATCAGGCCATTTCTGATATAATCATCGTATTCAGCTTTGCCAACTTCAATACTTGGGATTAGTTTTAATTCTACAAGTTTTGGATCCATAAGGTAATATAATGCTACTAGATCTGCTCTTGCCTCTTCGAGTGTTGAACCGTAAGCCTCTAAGTTGTCCTTAGTAATACCTTTGTTCATTTGTCCGCTGGCATGTCCTATAACTTCATGCATGGCAGTATGCATATTAGCGGCTAGTTGACCATAAGTTTTTGAACGGTTTACCTGCTCTTCGTTCCAACAAAATTCACTCAACATGCCGCCTGAGTTTGCTTTATTGTATGCATCCAGGATATTTCCGAGACTAACTGATTTTGAACCGTAGTCTTCCCTTATCCATTCGGTATTCGGTAGGTTGATTCCAATAGCTGTTGATGGGGCGAGATCACCGGCTTCCATCGCCACATTAACAACTTTATAAGTAATGCCTGTTACCTTTTTCTTTTTGTACTGCGCTTCGATTGGAGAATTATCTTCAAAATATTGTGCGTTCGCACCAAGGGTTTGCATGCGTTTGCTGGCATCAAAATCGTTGATCTCAATTGCACTTTCATAGTTGGCACGGTAACCAATGGCATCATGGTACACTTCAATGAATCCATTGATCACATCTACAGTGCTGTTAATGTCTTTCACCCATGCAATATTGTAAGCATCCCACGTCTTCAAGTCACCTGTTTTATAAAAGGAGATCAATAAAGTCAAAGCATCCTTCTGCTCTTTACTTTCAGCTACTGTCAAGGCCTTTTCAAGCCATTCCACCATTTTGGAAATTGCGGCGCCATACATGCCATCCACTTTCCAAACTTTCTCTTTTATTTCACCATCCACTTTCACCAATTTTGAATTTAGGCCCCAACTAATTGGTTTAATTGAATCATTGCGTTTTTTGTCTTTATAGAAATTGATAACTTCACTCTCGGTCAGGCCTTCATAAAAATTATTGGCTGATGACGCAATCTTATCAATTCCATTGGCTTTATTAACCCGCTTGGCTTGTGTTTTTGGATTAAATATTAAATCTATCAGCCATGTTTTAAAACCGGCAGTATCATTTTCTGTTATTAAAGGTAGTTTCGCCTTAGGAGATTGTTGCATCACCTTCAATAAGTAATTGGAAGAAAATTCAGGATTGAGTTTATTCTCACCATAATGATGGTGTATGCCATTGCTTGACCAAATTCTTTTTAGATACACCTCGAATCTTTTAAAATCATCCGTATTTTTATCGCCTTCAAAATTGGTGTACAATTCTTCAAGCGTTTTTCTAACGCGCAAGTTGTATTTATTGTTTTGGTCATAATTTATGTCTCGGCCACATAGCGCTGCTTCGCTAAGGTAATAGACTAGCATTTTTTGTTGCAGGCTTAATTTGGTAAAGCTTGGAACATCATAACGGAGTAATTCAATATCAGCAAACCTGTTTTCATCAGTATATAATTTATATACTACAGTTGCGGAATCATTGCCGGGGCCAGCTGTTGTGGTTTTGGTACTGTTGCTGCAACTATTCATGAATAGTGCCAGTGCAATGGGAAGCGTAAGGATTATTTTATTTTTCATGATATTTAAAAAGGGTGTTCTATTTTATATTTTTCAGCTAACTCAATTAGGTCATTGGCAACTTTATCGATAATCGGAATACCTTTTATCTGTCGGCCTATTTCCATCCAATATTCTGGTTCGCCATGTATGATTACTTTTTGCGTTTCATTCACTGGGGTGGCACTTTTAAAGCGTTCAATCCATAAATCCATGCGGTCTAAAAAAGCATCTAATTCATCAAACCCACTCACATCCATTGCTCCCACAAAATGGCCTAAACCTTTGCCTGGTAAATTTTCTAAAACTGGCAAAAATGCAACAAATGGAGGCACCCATGGCCCGAAATTGGCCCCCGGCAATACGCCGCTTAAAATATCAACAAGTGCCCCGAGGCCATAACCTTTATGGCTGCCGTGGTCTATATCGCTTCCTAAAGGTAATAAATGACCACCTGCCTTTAGGTCCTTTGGGTCTTTGGAAGGCGTTCCGTTTTTGGTTTCCAGCCAACCTTCTGGTACAGGTTTATTTTGTCTCTCTGCAATTTCAAGTTTACCATTGGCAGCAGCACTTGTAGCCATATCAAGAATAAAAGGTGGATATTTTTTGGCTGGAATGGCATAACAAATTGGGTTGGTGCCCAACATGCGTTCCTTGCTGCCGGTTGGCGCTACTAGAGGACTTGCATTGGTCATTGCCATGCCAATATAATTTTTTTTCAGGGCCATCATGGCATGGTAGGATGCTATTCCAAAATGATTGCTGTTCATTACAGCACCAAAGCCCGCACCATGGATACTTGTTTTATCAATTGCAATCTGCATGGCTTTAGGCGCAACTACCAAGCCTAGACCACTATCTCCATCTATAGTGAATACACTCCCCTTTTCCCTTTTTAAAGTGATATTGGGATGAGGGTTAATCCTATGGCTTTCAAATAAGCGGACATATCCTTTGAGCCTAGCTACTCCATGTGAGTCTATACCCCTCATATCGGCTTTTACAAGCACTTCGGCAGCTTGTTCCGCATCTATGGAACTGCAACCTATGGCTTTAAACACATCAATAGTGAATTGTTTTAAATCCGAAGCGCTGACCGTAATGTAATTCGAGGTTGTTGGCATGGGTTTATAACGCAGATGCGTATAAGTCAATTAAATGCATGTTTTTTATAGGCAGTTTTTTTTGTGTTACAAAGTGCATTATCTGTTTTAGGCAAATTTCATTGGTGGTGATAATAGTTTCCGCACCCGATGAAAGCGCCTGGTGAATAAGGTTTAGGGTCATTTTGCTAGCTTCTTCAGGATTGAAGGAAGGCAGACAGAACCCGGCACCACAACAAGTGTTTTCAAGCAACGCAAAATGGAAGCGGGCATTTGGTAATTTTTCAAGCCATTGAAGTTGCGTTGCTTTGTCTATCGTGCAATCAGGAATAAAGAAATAGGACCCATTTATATTGGCTTCACCAAACAGTTTAATTTTGTCAAAAAGGTAATTGAGCCCCTTAGCCGAATTGGCAAGTTTCATGCATTGAATGTGGGAAACTGTATTATTTAAGATTTTGGGATACTTTACAGTGTATGTATCTTCGCATTTTAGGGATAAACTTAAAATTTCATTTTCACCGAATGTTTTTAAATTGAATTCTGCAATGGTCTTGGCCGTTTTTTGCTCCCCTTTTTCAAAATAAGGAAGTCCGCAACAGGTCTGGTTTTCAGGAATTGTGAAAGGTAATTGAATGGAATTGCATAGGCGTTTAATATTTTCTACAGTTTCAGGGAAATAATGAAACATAACGCAGGGTATTTGAATTACTAATGACATTCACTGCAATAATACCAAAAGGTTTAGTTAAATTTACACTTTAATTTTGAACGAATTCAACACATATTGAAGAAAATCGAAAAATATTTGCAAACCCAAGCCACGGATTCAAATAAATTTGTGTCTTTGATTAAAAATAGCAAAAATTGTGGGCCAATATCAAACATCGAATGACAGAAGAAGAGTTATTAAAGGGCTGCATAGAGGAGAGGCAGGATTGTCAGAGGGAATTGTACAAACGCTTTGCAGGGAAAATGATGGTGGTATGTATAAGATACGCAAAAAATAAGCTGGAAGCAGAAGATATGTTGCAAGAAGGATTCATAAAGGTATTTGATAATATTGGGAAATTCAAACAAGAAGGCTCCTTGGAAGGATGGGTACGAAGAATTATGGTGAATACAGCTCTTAATAAGATAAGAGCCAATAAGATGCAATTCGAAGAGATGGGAGATAGCAGTTTTCAGTTTGCGGACAATGATGCCAATATTATAGATAAGTTAAGTGAAATAGCCATATTGAATATAATCAGCCAGTTACCTAATGGTTATAAGTATGTATTTAATATGTTCGCAATCGAAGGATTCACCCACAAGGAAATAGCTGACCAATTAGGCATCGAAGAAGCAAGTTCAAGAAGCCAGTATGCGAAGGCAAGAAAATATTTACAAAATCAAATCATTCAATTAGAACAAATAAAGTTATGACGAATAATTATTTCGAGAAGCGAATTCAGGAGAAGCTCAATCAATTTGAAATTGAGCCATCTGAGAATTTGTTTAATCATATTATAGAAAAAAGGGCAGCAAAATCAAAAAGCTTCCTCAATTTTTCATACACCAAACTTGCCGTTGCCATGTTTAGTGTTTTAGTAATTACTACAATTGTACTTATAAACAGGTCTTCGGCACCTGTTAAAGTTACAAATATGGCGGCTATTTCAACTGAAAATCCTCAAGATGAAATTGATAATTTAGGAAAGGAAAATGTGGATAAAGATAGCAGCTCACCAAGTAAAGGTGGTCAGCCAAATGAAGTTGGTGTAATCACTCAATCACCTGTGAAAAATGGCAATCTTACTAAAAAAGTAAATTCAAAGTCATTACTAAAAGCAGATAAGTCTAGGAAATCTGTTGAAAAAGCAATTTCTAATACTAATAAAAATAAAAAGCAAACTGTTAAGGCAGCTATTATTCCCTTGAATACTAAAAAGGGTTATGCGGATAAAAAGTCAAAAGATAACAAGGAAAACTATAGCGGATTTAGCGATAATGGTGTTTTAATTGCGGAAAGATATTTTAATATTGATTCAAAAAATCGCCCCCTTATTGCATCTCAAGCACATCAGGGTAAATCTCATTTATATGTTTACCATTCAGTTGATGAACAATTATTGGCTAGTAAAGAGCTTGATTACCTGGTGTTAAAGCCAATAAGTAGAAAGACAATGGGTTTTGACAAGGAAGAAGTTTCGATCGTTAATTACAAGTATGAAAGGAGGGTCATCAATCCGCGTAAACCTGTTTTTGTTGATGTCCTTTACTCTTCGCTTTATAGTAGGCATACTGTAAATGGTAATAACAGCCTTAATAATAATTACAAATCACTGGCTCAGCCAAATAATAATGAACAGTTGAGTATTAGGGTTTCTTTCCCTATTTCTAGTAGGATAAATGTTTTCACAGGTTTTGGATATATGAACTTAACTACTAGTTTTAAAGGGACTATTCAGAATACAGAGAATAGGGTACATTATGTTTCGGTTACAGATTATATTAATGATCCTGTTACTGGGAATCAGATTCCTGTTCAGCGAATTGAGACTGTTAAAAATGAAGATGTAAATTATAACTTTAAAAACACTTATAAAATTATGCAGGTTCCTTTAGGATTAAGTTACAATATAGGGTTAAGTAAATTTGATTTCGCTTTGCACGGTGGGGCACTTGTGAATATTTGCATCAATGCAAAGGGACAAAATGCTGATTTTAATAAAGAATTGACTTCGGAATTTAATTCAAGCAGGAAACATTTAGGGTTTGGGGCATCACTTAGTTTTATGGCAGCCTATAAATTGAATAACAGGTTTAAACTAATTGCGGAGCCTGGGTTACAATATTTTAAGATCAATAGCCAGAAAAGTGGAAATATTATGAACGAGACAATTTTAAATAATGGTTTAAGTTTGGGCTTGAGATATACCTTATTTTGATTAAAGAAGCTTACATACTTTTAACCATCATTTTTACAATGAGTATTAAAGCACAACAGACTTCAGCATTCATTAAAACTAATAGACTGACAGGTGCTTTGAATGCAGATGGTTTAATGTTTGACAGCCTAGGAAATCCGGGCTTATATACTAATTCTATCAATTTGGCAAAGAATGCAGGCATTTGGCTTTCGGCTAAAGATAGTCTTGGGAATATAAAAGTGTCAGCACATAATGTTCTGGGAAGCAACCATGATTTCTGGCCTGGGCCACTTGAAGTATTGAATGGCCATTCTGCAGATCCATTGAATTGGAATATAGTTTACCACATTACCGCCGACCAAGTCGCCTATCACATGGCACATTATAAAGATGCTTCATATATGCCTTCAAATGATATTGCCAACTGGCCGGGTTCCAAGGGAGCACCTTATGCACAGATATTGGCGCCTTTCGTTGACGTTAAGGTGAGTAATCAGATATATGAGCCAGCAACGGGAGATTATCCTTACATTAAATGCGATGAACTGGTTTATAGTATTTTCAATGATAATTACGCCCAGCATACTTATTCTGGTGGAGCTGCGTTAGGGGTTGAAGTTCACTCTTCTATCTATGCTTTTAAGTCGACAGATTCTTTTATGAAAAATGCTATCCTGGTGAGATATTCGGTTCATAACCGATCTGGAAAGAATTACAAAAATTTCAGACTTAGCCTTGTTACTAATTTCCAAATTGGGGATGAGTCTGATGAGTTCCTTGGTACTGATATCGATAATCAAGCAATTTTTGCAATTAATGATACCACTGGGGCAACGTTTAAGAATAAGTTGGTGTCTTTAGGATGTATGGCATTTAACCAGAAAATATCTTCAACCATGTATTTCAATAATGATAATAATATTTTGAATGGCAGGCCATCACTTGATTTTCATTTTTATAACCTGATGCAGGGAAAATGGAAGAATGGCAAGGCATTGGGATATGGTGGAACAGGTGTAGACGGTAACGGTACTGCGAAATTTATTTATCCTTATACGAGTGATAATACTAATGGGAACATCATGTGGAATGAATACGGCAATACCCCTGGCCAACGAATTGGAATGTTGAATTGTGATTCAACTGATTTGAATGCCGGCACCGCAAAGGTGTATGATTTTATTTATTTTTATGTGGATGAAAAATTTAATAATATTAAACAAATAAGCAAATTTTGTTTAAATATTAAGGAGGTGTTAAATACTAAAAGACTCCTTTTTACTCCTAAGGTAAATACTACTACAAGCCCTAAAATAATTGTTTTCCCTAATCCTATCCATGCAGGGGATATTTTGTTTATTAAAATGAACAAAGAAGTACCAATGACTATACGAATTGTCGACATTGGCGGGAAAGAAATTTCGAATTACGATTTGCATGTTTCTAAAAATAATATTAACTTACCTGCTGATTTAGTTAGCGGGTTGTATTTTATTGAATTTAAAACATTAAACACAATAGAGCGACAATTAATTAACATAAATTAACATTTCAAGCATAACAACGATGAAAAAAATATACAATCTTTTACTTGTTTTATCAGTTTTTTTAATATCTGATACTGTTAAAGCCTCTCACATGATGGGGAGCGACGTATCATATATTTGCATAAGCCCCGGTAAATATAAAATCATTGCCAAAGTATATCGCGATTGCCGCGGTATTCCTTTGAACAGTCCTGCTATCAAGGCTTTCAGTGATGGCTGTGGTTCCAGTATT
>JBBQIF010000052.1:0-11356 GCA_038324665.1 Bacteroidia bacterium | reverse complement strand
ATTAATAATCTCCTTTTGCTTCAAAATCAGTGTTTTTTTAGCTTTAAGGCGAAGCTGGAACTTTTTTTGTGTTTTAATGGAATTTTCAAGTAAAGAAGAAATTTCAATTACTTTGTCTTTCTTTTCCGGTGAATTAGTTATTATGTATCTCATTGTGTTTTAGTTTTTGCAAAAATTAGTTTTAAATAAAATCAAGTTTTCCTGATAGAAACAGGTCTTTTCTGTTGCCTTTGATGACCTTGGGGCAGGTGCATTCATTGCCAAGTGTTATTTGTCGTTTTGTCATGATTATCTGATAGATAATTTTTCGTATTGAATGTTATTGTCCGATTCTAGTTTGAGCATAAATAGTCCTCTTGGCATGTCATTAAGTACTAAAGATTCACTAAAATAGCCACTATGCACGAGTTTGCCTGTCAAATCTATTATTTCATACAAAGCGCCATTTGTTTTTTCAATAGTTATATTACCTGTGATACAAGTTATATCGGCTTTTGCACTAAGCTTAGTGGAGTTTTCAATATCTGAACATTCAGTCTTAATGTCCGCTTTGGATGGCCATTCTTTTACATTAAATTTATTATTTAATATCTCAGTATTTGAACCATAGTTGCATCCCATAGAAGTGCTAGTTCCACCAACTGAGGGAGTACTACCTTCTACAGTAATTGTAACTGGGGTGGAAAATACCGCAGCTTGATAGTCATTATTATATACTAACACTCTGTAATAGTATATACCCTTAGATCCAGGGATATCAATTAATGTAGCCTTGGTATTCGTAATATTCGTATTACCTGAAGCAAAATTAGCAGTTGTAGATCGTTGCCACTTGAGCACGGTGCCTGAGTGGCCGGAAAGGGTAAGAATCGCTGGAGTACCTGCACAAATGGAGTTATTTACCTTAGTAATATTTCCTGGTATAGTAGAAATTTGCGAAAAGCCTTCTAACACTGAATATGTTAGAAAAAGCGCAATCGCAGAAATCCTTATTGAAAAGTATTTCATAGTGTGTAGTTTGATACAAACATATAGCGTTTATTTAAATGAAAGATTGTTTCTTGAAAAAATGATATGAGAATTTGGACAATCACTTAAAATTCAAGGGTATAATTTTTATCATTTTCCTTAAAACGATGTGTATGTTGCATCAATTTTTGATAAAAATAGATTTTCGTAATGCCCTCATTAACTGATGGATAGTATTAAAAACCTAGTAAAATATTTTAGTATTAAATACTGCGAAATAGCTTGGCTTTAATTTAACTTCTATGTGCAATTTTAGTTGTCTAACTTATGGCAAGTCTTTCAAACAAAACAGCATTTTGAATTTGGTGGAAAAGGCTACAATAAGCTTTCATACTTCATTTCGAAATTCGCGCTCAAATCCTTACCTTTGCACACCTTTTTATGCAACACCTCCGCAACTTTTGTATCATCGCCCATATTGACCACGGTAAAAGCACACTCGCAGATAGACTTTTGGAATACACAGGTACCGTTTCCAAACGAGACATGATGGCGCAGGTGCTTGATAATATGGACCTTGAAAGGGAGAGGGGCATTACCATTAAGAGTCACGCCATTCAGATGAATTACGTGCTAGACGATATTCCCTATGTTCTGAATCTGATTGATACACCCGGCCACGTTGATTTTAGTTATGAAGTGAGCAGAAGCATTGCAGCTTGTGAAGGTGCTTTGCTAATTGTGGATGCTTCTCAGGGCATTCAGGCTCAAACCATCAGTAACCTGTATCTGGCCATCGAACATGATCTTGAAATTATTCCTATATTAAATAAAATGGATTTACCCGGTGCCATGCCCGAGGAGGTAAAGGACCAAATAGTGGACCTGATTGGTTGCGATCGCGATAACATTATTGCTGCGAGCGGTAAAACCGGTATGGGTGTCTATGATATATTAAGGGCAATTGTAGAGCGAGTGCCATCGCCAAAAGGTAATTTAAATGCCCCCTTAAAAGCACTTATTTTTGATTCAGTATTTAATTCTTTCCGCGGTATTATTGCCTATTACAAGGTAATTGATGGCAAAATGTCCAAAGGAGAAATCGTTAAATTCATGAATACCGACAAAGAATACGGTGCAGATGAAGTGGGTGTGCTGAGGCTTGAAATGGAACCTCGAAAAGAAGTACTAGCCGGCGATGTGGGCTATATTATTACGGGTATTAAGCAAGCCAAAGAAGTAAAAGTGGGCGATACAATTACTAGTTTTGTGAATCCTACAGCAGAGGCCATCAAGGGTTTTGAAGATGTAAAACCAATGGTATTTGCCGGTATTTATCCTGTTGATACAGAAGATTACGAAGAATTAAGAGACAGCATGTCCAAATTGCAGCTAAACGACGCCTCATTGGTGTTTGAACCAGAAAGTTCTGCAGCACTTGGCTTTGGTTTCCGCTGCGGATTCCTTGGGATGTTGCACATGGAAATTATTCAGGAAAGGCTGGAGAGGGAATTTGGTATGACTGTAATCACAACGGTTCCCAACGTTTCCTATAAAGCTTACACAACCAAAGGCGATATGTTGGAGGTAAACAATCCAAGCGATTTGCCCGACCCAAGCACCATAGATTATGTGGAAGAGCCTTATATCAAGGCCACCATTATCACCGCCACGGAATACGTGGGCAATGTAATTGCGCTTTGTATGGATAAACGCGGCATGATTCACAACCAAGTGTATTTAACCACCAATAGGGTTGAACTCACCTTTGAAATGCCATTGGCAGAAGTAGTATTTGATTTTTACGATAAATTAAAGTCAATCAGTAGGGGATATGCCTCATTTGATTATTCGCCAACGGGTTATAAACTATCACACCTTGTTAAAATGGACATTATGCTGAATAAGGATCCTGTTGATGCCTTATCGTCCATCATTCACAGAGACAGGGCTTACGACCTTGGTAAAAAGATCTGCAAGAAATTAAGGGAATTAATCCCAAGACAACAATTTGATATCGCTATTCAGGCTTCCATCGGTGCGAAAATTATCGCCAGAGAATCTCTCAGTGCACTGCGGAAAGACGTAACCGCAAAATGTTATGGTGGTGATATTAGTCGTAAACGTAAACTACTGGAAAAGCAGAAAGAAGGTAAAAAACGAATGCGTCAGGTTGGTAATGTGGAAATACCGCAATCAGCCTTCATGGCGGTTTTGAAATTAGACGATTAATTGTGTAGAGACGCAATGCATTGCGTCTCTACACAATAATAACAACAACATTGACCATATTTAAAGCATATCCTGTACAATTTTGGAAGCTGTGCCTTGCCTGTTTAATTTTTTTCAGCAGTTTTAATATGGTGATACCCGATTTGCCTTTACTTTTGGGGTCTATTGGAGGTGCACAATACAACTGGCTTATTATTCCAACATTTGCTGCTGTTGCATTAATCAGCAGGCCATTCAGTGGCAAGTTATCCGACCAAATTGGGAGGGTGAGAGTAATGTGTATTGGGGCGGTGGTTACTACTTTAGCCTGTTGCTTTTACATCTTCGTACCTGTAGCACTTTTATTTTTTGTAAACCGTGGTTTCCATGGTCTTTGTGCAGGGTTTACACCTACCGGTTTTACAGCATTTGCAGATGATGTGGTTCCGCTCGAAAAAAGAGGGGAGGCCATGGGTATAGTGGGTATCTGCAATAACATTGGCAATGCCTTCGGTTGGGTAATAGGCAGCCAATGCACCCTCTTATTCGGTATAGATACCATGTTCAAAATAGCATCTGTATTGGGTTTTATTTCATTGCTCATGTTCATGACCTTGAAAGAACACAGCGTTGTAAGGCAAAAATTCAACTTTGGTATGCTGAAATTAAGAAGAGGCGATTTGTTTGAGAAGCGGGTGATTGTGCCGGGAATCGTTTTAATGTTAACTTCCTTTTCTTTCGGAGGCATATTGGCACTGATAGCGGATTTTACACACCATGTTGGCATTAAGAATAAAGGAGCTTACATGGCCATTTATATTGCATCTTCATTAATTATCCGTTTTCTTGCCGGGCGATGGAGCGACCGTTATGGCCGAAAGAGAATAGCCTTATACGGCGTAATAGTGCTTACCTTTAGTATGTTTGTACTGGCCTTTACCACAGGCTCCACCCTCTACATTTTATCCTCCGTATTATTCGGTGTGGGTTTTGGTCTTATTACCCCTTCACTCTTTGCCTGGACGGTAGATTTATCAGAGGAAGGTAAGAAAGGAAAAGCTGTAGGCACCTTGTTCATCTTTTTAGAAACCGGTATTATTTTGGGTTCATCTGTTTGCGGCCTGCTCTACGATAACCATGTGCAGAATTTTAAGTTAGCCTTTATAATATGCGGCGCCTTAGTATTGGGTGCTACCTTCTTTTTATTGGATAAGAAGGAGAAAAATCCGGTGATAGAAATTTTACATAAGTAAAATTTATTGCTGGTTGGATAGATACAGCTATATTTTTGAAATGCATTTTAAGAAAGGGTTGTGCTTGCATCCTGAGATTTTCTATTTCAGTTGAATCTCATCAGTTATATTTGATGAAAAATAAAACTAAAGTATGATAATGAATTTCCTTATTTTTGATAATTGAAAAAGAAAATAACCCTACTTAATCTCCTTTTTATTAATGAAGTTTTAGGAGGAAACAGTTTCCTGCACATTCATAAAGCGAAGTATATACGTTATTAAAATTTCATTTATGTTTGTAGATGTGTTGTTGTGTACATACTCGCTTAAAAACCCATCATAATATGAAAGTAAAATATTTATTGATAGCCCTTTTATTTATAGCTGCTGGTTGCAGCAATAGCAATAAAAAACAAAGTGCTAATGGCGCTTCAGAAACAAAAGAAGGGGAGGGCTATTGGCAAAAACTAGTGATGAATGAGTTTCTAGATAATAAGGGACTGGTATTAGCTACTTCGCCTTACCCTGCCGATTGGGAGATGATGAAGACTATTAGTCCTGGTGGACCTGTTATTACCGGTCCGCATGGTATAAAGGTTTTTAATTTCCCTCTACAAAGTTATACGTATTATTATGACTATAATATGCGGCAAATTTCCGAACAAAGTGGGCAAAGAATGCGCCAAATGCCTGGTGTTGAACAAGTGATAGAGGAAGATTTGGTACCTTGGTGTGCCAAAAAAGGTTTAACTTTTGTAAAGCAATATGAGCTGCCGGAAATATCTAAAATCGATAAATGGTACAGCGACCAATTGTATCAAGCTATGCCGAGGCAAACACAGATATTAGCCATAGCTACTGAATGGAAAAGGGAGGATGGTACCCCGTATTTCCTTTTAATGCACCTTAATGTAAGTGACGATAGAAACGTTCAAGGCTGGTATTATATGTGTACAGGGCTTGAGGCAGAAACATCGCATTACGAGATTGCTAAAAAGCAATTAATCTTCGGCTTGGTAAATACCCATTACAATCTTGAACCCATTGCGGCTTATAATAAAGAGGAAGCACAAAGAGTGGGCGCAAGCTGGGCCTCTTTCAATCAAAGAATGGCACAGAATCAGGCAAATTTTGAGGCCAGTCAACGTGCTTTCGTCAATAAAAGCAATGCCATTAATGAAACCATTATGAATGGTTGGCGTGAACGCAACGCGTCAAGCGACAGGCAGCATGAGCAAACCATTGATGTTATTACAGAACGCACCAATGTAGTGGACCCAACTACTGGGCAAAAGTATAAAGTTTCCAGTGGCGCCAACCAATATTGGATGAATAGCAATGGCGAATACATCAGCACCGAACACCATGATTATGACCCCAATTTAGATGATAACATGAACCGCGAAAGATGGCAGGAATTAAAGGAAGTGAAATAAAAAAGGAGTCTTTAAATCTTTTAACACAAAAGAAAGCAAAAAGGATAAATGTTTTTTACATAAAAGCGAAGCTTAAAACTTTTGTGGTTAAAAAATCCCCGATTATTTGGCTTAGGAATTAACTGTTCGTTTTCACCGTGCACATCGTAGCATACCCCCGTGCAATCAATGTTTCTTCACCGTTCTCCCCAACACAAATAATATCCGCTTCGCAGAAATGCAATAAATTACCAGTCTTTACTACCGTACCCCGCCCAATTATTTTAGAGCCAATGCCCGGCCTTAAATAAGCAATCTTCAAATCGGAGGTTACTGTTCCTTCGTTTTTATTTACCAGCGTATAGGCTGCAAAGCCCATTACAAGATCGGCAACGGTGGCAATAACACCGCCATGCGTGTAGCCAAATTGTTGTTTATGGTGCGCTTCTATTTTCAATCCACCTTCCACATAACCGGGTGTAATTTTTGTCAGGTCAAAACCAATATAATGCATGAAATGCTGTTTCTCAAGCTTCTGCCTGATGTTTTGTTCGAAGTCGGGATTCTTTGGCGTCATTTATTTATGAAGTAATTTTATTATTGTCAATAATTCAGATTAAAAAGTGAGTTCTTCCAATGCGCTTCTCAGTTCGCCTGCGGTTTTATTTTCCTTTTGTTTTAATGCCAGCGCTATGCCTTTTTCATACACCTCAATGGCCTTTTCATTGTTGTTCAATAGCTCGTAGTGTTTGGCTAACTGGTAGTAGTTAGCAAGGTAATCAGGGAAGTTTTTATAAACATATTCCATTTTCTCAAGCGCTTTTATATGCTCATCGGAAGAAAGGTATTCCATGGCTACGCCAAAATGTAGGAAAGGGTCTTCAGGCGATTTCTCTAGCCAGTGGAGTAGTGTTTCAAGTCGTTGCATAGTGCTTAATATTGCGTTTATGTAATTTGTCTGCAAAACTCCTTTTTTCTTAGCATATTTTATGCTTAATTTTGCAACAATCAATTAACATGAAAATTTTAGTGTGCATGAGTGTAGTGCCTGATACAACTACCAAAATTACTTTTACGGACAATAATACCAAATTTAATACGGCTGGTGTCCAGTTTATTATCAACCCTTATGATGAGTTATCTTTAACAAGGGCACTTGAAATAACAGAGAAAAATGGCGGTACTGTAACCATTGCCACTGTTGGTCTTGCAGAAGCCGATGCCGTGGTGAGAAAAGGTCTGGCAATTGGTGCAACGGATGCTATCAGGATTAATGCTGAACCTGTGGACGGACAATTTGTAGCAGAACAATTGGCGCATATTATTAAAGAAGGCGGCTATGACATGGTACTTACCGGCAGGGAAAGTATAGACTATAATGGCGGACAGGTATGTGGTTTATTGGGCGCTTTGTTAAATTGGCCTTCAATTAATGTTTGCACAAAAATTGATGTGGCAGATGGTAAAGCCCATTTTGAAAGGGATATTGATGGTGGCAGGGAATCTATAACTGCTTCATTGCCGGTGGTAGCTTCTGCACAGAAGGACCTTTGCGAGCCAAGAATTCCTAATATGAAAGGTATTATGGCAGCTAGGACAAAGCCGCTGAATGTGATTGCACCTATCTCGGTGGATGCATTTGGCCAGTATAGTGCATTTGAAAATCCAGTGCCAAAGCAGGCGGTAAAATTGTTCGACGCCCAAAATGCGGCACAGTTGATAGAGGCCCTTAAAAACGAAGCAAAAGTAATTTAATAACAGATAAAATGACAGGAATATACGCAGAAAATTCGGAAGGTATTTTTAAAAAATCAGTATTGGAAGCCGCTTCTTACGCTTCACAAATAAGCAAAGGAAGTGTTACTGCTATCTGTATTGGTCAACCCTCCGAGGGTGAGGCTGATAAGTTAGCTAAATACGGTGTCAATAAATTAATAGTCGTAGAAGGTTTGCATGCCTTCGATGCGCAAAATTACAGCAATGCTGTTACAGCTAACCTTACCGATATCCATACGTTTGTAATCGCCAATACTTATGAAGGAAAATCCCTCGGTCCGCGGATTGCAGTTTTGATGGCAGCCTCATTGGCTACCAATGTGGTGGATTTACCCAATACAATTGATGGTTTTACAGTAAAGAGGGGCGTATTCTCGGGCAAAGGGTTTGCTTATGTCAATTTGAGTCGTGAAAATAAAGTGATAGCACTTACACCTAACAGCATAGAATTAAAGGAAAATCCTGTGACCATTTCAATAGAAAAGTCTGTTGTCAATGAATCGGAGAACCTTACGCAAATTACGGGTTCTAATAAGGCAACAGGTAAAATACCATTGACAGAAGCGGAAATCGTAGTGTCTGCAGGCCGAGGTATGAAAGGTCCTGAGAATTGGGGAATGGTAGAGGAATTAGCCAGTGTATTGGGCGGCGCAACAGCCTGCTCAAAACCTGTGGCGGACATGGACTGGAGGCCACACGGCGAACATGTGGGTCAAACAGGCATTACTATAAAACCAAACCTCTATATTGCCATTGGTATTTCCGGTGCGATCCAACACCTGGCAGGGGTAAGCAGCAGTAAAGTAATTGTAGTAATCAATAAAGATCCTGAAGCACCATTTTTTAAGGCAGCAGATTATGGAATAGTTGGCGATGCCTTTGAAATTTTGCCTCAATTGATAGCAGCAGCTAAAGCGGCAAAAAATTAATAATAATTTGCGGAAAATTAAAGTTGATATCTATGGCATAGCGCCTAGTCAGATGCAGGGTTCTTACAGTCTAATCCTCGCCGAGGAAGATGGCGAACGAAAAATACCTGTGATAGTAGGGCAGTATGAGGCACAGGCGATTGCTATACAGATAGAAGGCATCAATACAGGTCGTCCCTTGACGCATGACTTATTCCTTAGCTTTGCACAGCAATTTGAAATCAGTATTAAAGAGGTTTTTATCCATCAATTGAAGGAGGGGATATTTTATTCATTATTGGTGTGCGAAAGCAACGGGAAAGTGCATGAGATTGATAGCAGGACCAGTGATGCCATTGCCCTAGCTGTGCGTTTTGATTGCCCTATTTATACCACAGAGGAAATTTTAGAAGCCGCTGGAATCACAATCGACGACAAGTCAGTTGAAAAACCTGGCAGGGGTAAAGCGGATGTGCCAGCACAGAAACCAAAAGAAGACACGGACCTTTTCAAGAGTAAGACACTGGATGAACTGGAAAAAATGTTGAACAAGGCACTAAACAATGAAGATTATCTGAAGGCCGCACAAATAAGGGATGAAATTGACAAACGGAAATAGGGCGTTTTTATCGCTATTTACACTATTGTTCGGATTAGGTGGCTGCCGTCATATCAATGAGCGGCAGATGGCAAGTGGAAAATGGCAGTTTATTGAGGTGTTAAACCATGATACCACCCTTTTTCCTATCCTTCATACAGATTTTCTGGAGTTAAAAAGTGACAGTACTTTTCATTACGAAATTACCTTGGCCAATAAAAATATGTCCGGAAAATGGCAATATCAAAAGCATCAATTGATATTGAACTATAATTTTCCTGATACTACAAGGGTGTACGATATTGAGATTCTATCTATTCACGACTTCGTATTTAATGAGGGTTTAAAGCATTTTGTGCTTAAAAGGTTAGAATAAATTTTCAACTTTTTGCATTTCTTTTAATAAAATTACTAAATTGCAGCCATGTTGATTAGCTTCAATGGTGTACTTACTGATGCTGACGATAAAATTTTCTCGTCCCATAGCCGTATTTATAAATATGGGGATGGTTTTTTTGAAAGTATAAAAATCATCAACAAAGAACCACAATTATTCACGCTGCATTATAACAGGATATTGAGGGCTGCCAAACTTTTCAAGATACAGCTTCATGAAAAGTGGACCTATGAATATTTTATTGAACAATTAAATTTATTGTGTTTGAAAAATGGCTTTGTGAATGCCCGTTGCAGGATTACCTTTTACCGGGACACCCAAGGATTTTATACACCTGCAAGCAATAAGAGCAGTTTTATTATTGAATTATCAGAAGACAATGGCATTTACCGTTTGAATGACAAAGGGCTTACCTTGGGCACTTTTGGTCAGATATTGAAACCTTCAAATTTTGTCAGTTTCTTTAAACCGTTATCTGCGATTAACTACGTAATGGCTGGGATTTCTGCTGCTGAGCAAAATTGTGATTCAGTGGTGATGTTCAATGAAAGCAATAGGGTATGTGAAGTACATAATGCCAGTATTTTTATTATCCGCGATGATGAAATATTAACACCTTCTCTTGCCGAATATTGCCTAGATGGCGTTATGCGGCAACATATCATCAATAAATGTATAGAACTTGAAAAACCAATTTTTGAAGTGGAGATTACAGAAGAAGAATTGCTAATGGCAGATGAAGTTTTTACAAGCAATGCGAGTAAAGGTATGCAATGGGTGGAGAGTTATGGCGGTAAGTATTATGGCTTTGAAAAGATTCAGGCATTGTTCGGGTCTATTTTTGGCGGTTAGATTCGTCATTGCCTAAGGGCTATCTTAAGAATTTGAACTTCAGCATAGTTAAAAGTATTAGATTGTACTTAGGACTAACCTATATATTTAGCTTTTATTCTAATGTCATTGTCCTTAAAAGGGCCCTGACCAAAAGCATAAAAATGTAGAACTGCCTGATCAGTTTTGGTTAACATTTTTCTAGCCTCTCTAAAATCTTGGTTTGTATTAGAAAGTTCATCAAAAAAATTAATTTTGG
This sequence comes from Bacteroidia bacterium, assembly GCA_038324665.1. Lineage (GTDB taxonomy): Bacteria > Bacteroidota > Bacteroidia > NS11-12g > UBA955 > JABMMZ01. Next base: position 757 of record JBBQIF010000052.1, on the reverse strand, counting down.
TCTGCTCTGTATCAATGGTTGCTGCATCCAATTGTTTATGAAGCTCAAAAGAAACAACCAATTGCTTATTTCCTTCTTTGTCCTCAATTACATTTAAACAGAATGAGTTAATGGCTTCAATAATTACTTGATTATTATACAATGCTTCCTGAATATCTGTTGGACTAATATTTGCTCCAAAGAAGGAAACTGTCATGTCTGCTCTTCCGTAATGCAAAAGCAATGGCAAATCAGTTTGAGGTCTCTCTAAATCGGTTTCTTTTATGTTCAATTCTTTTAGTATTTTGTACAATTCCTTCATTTGTAATACATGTCCTCTGTCGTGTATATTGTACCTTATTTTTGGTGCAATATAGTTTGGTCTGCACACGGTTATTATCAATTCGCCATCAACGGAAGTTTCAAACAAAAAATCTGCAGGATTAAATTGAAAAATCATTGGCAAAGCGCCGCTGTGTTTAAGTATTCTCTTTTGCAGTTCAGTATTGGATCGCAATAGTTTTCTTAAACTGATAGTGAAATTATTTTCGGCTGAAATATTAAGCTCTAAGTCGGATGCTCCAAGCGAACTAATGACTTTTTTTATACCCTTGTTTAGTAAATAATCTCTCATGCCTTCAGACATTGATTCACCACCAAATATGAAAGAAATATTATACATTTTCCAATCTATTTCTGAATTATCAACCAGCATTTTAAGGAAAGGTGGATAGCCCATGATGATGTATTTGTGTTCAGTGCCAAAATGCTTAATGGT